>NZ_JBNMGD010000033.1:0-16399 GCF_050872065.1 Methanobrevibacter sp. | reverse complement strand
TTTAGCATGATAAAAACTTTTACTCCACTTATTTATTAAATTTAACTATTTTTAGATAAAATTAAAAATTCCAAACCAATTTCATCAAAAAATTTCAAATCAACAAAGTTTTTGAAAGAGTCAATGCTATTCGTAATAACCTTTATAAATCTAATTTATTAAATATAATTATAATATAAATTATTTAGTGGAGGAATTATTATTAGCGATGATGTCGATATGATGTGTGGACTTGAAATCCACGTACAACTAGAAACTGAATCAAAATTATTCTGTGATTGTCCTACAAATTATCAGGACGCACCGGCAAATGCAAACATCTGCCCAGTTTGTCTTAACCAACCGGGAGCAAAACCACACCCAACCAACATAAAAGCATTAGAAAATGCATTAATGATTGCTTTAATGCTTAACTGTGAAATTGATCAAGATGTAATCTATTTTATGAGAAAACATTACGATTACCCTGACTTATCTTCAGGTTATCAAAGAACTTCTGTTCCAATTGGAATTAACGGTGAATTAAATGGAATTAGAATTAGAGAAATTCACGCAGAAGAAGATCCTGGCCAATACAAACCGGACAGAGGTATTGTTAACTTCAATCGTTCAGGAATTCCATTAGTTGAAATTGTTACTGAACCAGATATAAAATCTCCTGAAGAAGCAAGGAACTTCTTAAAAGAATTAATTCGTGTTTTACAATATAGTGGAGGAGCCCGTGGTGAAGGAACCATGAGAGCAGACGTAAACATCTCCATCAATGGTGGAAACAGAGTAGAAATGAAAAACGTTAACTCAATTAAAGGAGCTTATAAAGCATTAAAATTTGAACTTGTAAGACAAAAAAACCTTATGAAAAGAGGAGTTGAAGTTAAACAAGAAACACGTGCTTACTTAGAATCCCAAATGATTACCGTCGGAATGAGGATGAAAGAAGACGCTGACGATTATAGATTTATCACAGATCCTGATTTGCCACCTATGCAAATCTCTGATGAAACCATTCAAAGAATATTAGATACAATGCCTGAAGCACCTCACAACAAAGTAAAAAGATTTGTTGAGGATTATGGTATTGATTCAGAATCTGCAAAAGTCTTAACTTCAGAACTTGATTTAGCTATTGCATACGAAGAAGTTGTAAAAGAAATTGAACCGATATTTGCATCCAAATGGATGAGAGATGAACTCAAAAGGGTCTTATCTTATAACAAATTAGATTTTGCTGATAGTGGCATTACTGTTGAAAATTTAATTGAATTTTTAAACATGATTCAATCAAAAGAAATTACACAAAAAGCAGCTAAAAAAATCATTGAAAACATGCCAAACAATGAAAAATCACCTAAAGCTATTGCTAAAGAACTAGGATTACTTGGTGTTATAAAAGATGATGAAGTACTTTCTGCTGTAAAACAAGCAATTGAAGAAAATCCAAAAGCCGTTGAAGATTATCTAGCTGGTCAAAAAGCTTCAATTAACTTTTTAATGGGTCAAGTAATGAAACTAACACGTGGAAAAGCAGACCCTGCAGAAACCGTCAAATTATTAAAAGAAAACATAGAATAAGGAGGAAAAATATGGTGGAAAAAAAATCTTTAGTTAAAGATTACATGACAAAAAATGTTATTTGTGTTTCCCCAAATACTCCTACTGAAAAAATTATTGAATTAATGAGAACAAGTCGGCATAACAGTTATCCTGTTGTCGTGAATGATAAGGTTGTTGGAATGGTAACTGCATTTGATGTCGTATCTAAAGAATGGGCAGATACAGTTGAGGGGTTAATGAGCACTGAATTAGTTGTTGCTAACCCAGGATTATCAATTAATGATGCATCTAGAGTTATGTTTAGGAGAGGAATCTCTAGAATGCCTGTAGTTGATGATGATAAGAAACTTGTTGGAATTATAACAAATACTGACATGGTTAGGTCACATATCGAAAGATCAACACCAAACAAAGTTGAATATTTCAAAAAAACTTTAGAACAATTATATGACATCAAAGCTACTTTAAGACACATGCCCGTTGAAACTAATAAATTACGCCCAACACAAGATAGAGTTTATGCAGATGAACTTGAAGGAAGGACTTATGAATTAAAAAGAGGATTGGCAGAACCTGCAATTGTTGTAAAAACTGGAGACAGATGGATTCTAGTCGATGGACATCACAGAGCAGTAGCTTCATCACAACAAGGTTATGAAACAGTAGATTCATATGTTATTGATTTAGAAAAAGATATAAAATTAGGTATGGAAAAGACTGCTGATAAAGCAGGAATAAAAACATTTGCAGATATTGAAATTATCGATGATGACAAACATCCACTTATAGCGCTTACAGAAAGCCTTCAAGACCAAGAACGTAAAAGTGATGATTAGATGAATGATAATATTATAAGAGAAGTATATGAAGTTTTAGAATCACGCCGTGACAATCCTATTGATTCATATACCTCAAAAATTATGCAAGATAGTGATAAAAAAGCAGAAGATAAAATACTTGAAAAGATAGCTGAAGAAGCTGGTGAAGTATTAATTGCTTCTAAAAATGATGAAAATTTAGTTTATGAATCAGTTGACTTAATTTTTCACACATTATTGCTCCTTGCATACAAAGGTGTAAACCTTGATGATGTGTTTAATGAATTTGCAAGAAGAAGAAAATAAACAATATTACTTCCAATGAGGGTTGAAATATGTTTGATACAATCACAGAAAAGAAATTTTTATTAAAGGAATTAGTTAAAAAAGATTTAACTTCAAAATATAAAGATTCTGTACTGGGAATACTTTGGAGTTTTTTCAATCCTCTTTTAATAATGTTAGTATTTACAGCAATTTTTTCAATGTTATTCGGACGTCAAATTGAAAATTATCCCGTTTATTTTTTAACTGGGAGAATCATATTTGATTTTTTTAACAATGGAACAAAAGGTGCTATGAGATCCATAAAAAGAAATGCTAACCTATTAAAAAAGATTTATGTACCAAAATATATGTTTTCAGTAAGTACAATATGCTATGAATTTGTTAATTTCTTAATATCCTTTATAATTTTATTCATTGTAATGATTATTACTGGAGCTACATTCAATTGGACTATAATCCTATCCATAATTCCAATGTTTTTCTTAGTTTGTTTAATATTTGGAGTTGGATTAATATTGGCTGTATGTAACACTTATTTCTCAGATATTGGGCATTTATACAATGTATTTACTCTAATATTGATGTATTCATCTGCATTATTCTATCCTATGGAAATTGTTCCAGCAGTAGTGCAGAGGATATTTACATTAAACCCAGTCTATTCCGCAATTTCTTGTTTTAGGGATTGTATAAGTTATGGAATTTTCCCAAATATATCCACATTAACATACTTAGCCGTGTTTTCAATTACTACATTAGGAATCGGAATATGTCTCTTTAAGATTTATGAAAAGAGATTAGTATTAGAAATATAGGGGATACTATGAGTTTAATTAAAAAAATAAAAAATTTAGTCAATAAAAATACTAAACAAGAAGAACATAAAAAACTTCCTCTTGATGCTAAATTTCAAAAAAGTAGATTTAAAAATGTTAAAATCTATGCACCGGATTTTGTAATGAGTAATGAAAAAAAATACCGTGTGCGATTATTAGATGAATCTAACAACCCCATTGTGAAAAAGAGAATAACATTAGACATTAATAAAAAATGTTATAATAGAATAACTGATGAAAATGGATATGCATTCATTAAAGTCATACCCCAAGAAAATAGAAACGAAATAAAAGTATACTATCCATCAGATGAAGAATATTGTCCTTGTACAATTGCTAAATTAATACATCCAGATAATGATGTTGAAGAAGAATCTGAAAAAGTAAAATTATATGCTCCAGATATAAATATTTATTCAAAAGATGAACCCCATTACTGTGCTAGATTACTTGATAGCGAAAATAATCCTCTAATTGGTGAAACCATCCTATTTAATTTTAATAATGAAACATATAAAAAAATAACTGATGGAGAAGGATTTGCTAGTATTGATTTAGAATTAGAGGAAGGTCAATACTCTATTGAAACCATATTTGAAGGCAAGAAAAATTTCGATTCCATTTCTAAAACATCAAAAATAAATGTTAAAACTAGGAACATCGATCGTGAAGTAATGATTGAAGTTAAACATCTTGCAATGGAATTTAAAGTTTCAAAGGATAAAATAGATACTTTAAAAGAATATATTATTCGAACTCTTAAAAGAACAAAAAAAGAGCATGAAAAAGTTAGAATACTTGATGATGTCTCATTTAACATTTACAAAGGAGAAAGAGTGGGTATTCTAGGATTTAACGGTGCAGGGAAAAGTACTCTTCTAAGAATAATAGCAGGTATCTACGAACCTAGTGAAGGAGAAATAAAAATCCATGGTAAAATTGCACCATTACTTGAATTAAGTGCTGGATTTGATAAAAATTATTCTGGGAAGAATAATATCTTTTTAAATGGGGCTCTTTTAAGTATGGAAGAAGATTTTATCAAAGAAAAATATGATGAAATAGTTGAATTTTCTGAACTTGGAGAACATATAAACTATCCAGTTAAAAATTATTCAAAAGGTATGAGAGCAAAATTAGGTTTTTCAATTGCTACACTTGTAAATCCAGAAATTTTAATTATTGATGAAATTCTAGCTGTTGGAGATATTAAATTTAGAAAAAAAAGTTCCCAGAAGATTAAATCAATGATGAAAGAAGGTGTTACAGTACTTCTTGTATCTCATTCTATAAATCAAATAAAAAACATTTGTGATAGATGTATCTGGATTGAAAATGGTCGTGTCTACATGGAAGGTCCAGCTAGAAAAGTTTGTGACGCTTATGTTAAAAGTGCTAAGAAGTAAGGGATTAAAATGAATAAAAAATGGATACTAATATTAATATTTTTAATTGTAGGATGTTGTTGTCTATTTTATGTTATTGAAACATCATCCACAGTTGGAAATGCAATTACCGTTGTAAATAAGACTGTTGTGTCACTCCCAGATGAATTCTCAATTGAAAATAGAGAAAATAGATATAGTACATTACTTAATAAAAATACAAATGAAAAAATCACTATTAAAGATTTAAGTAAAGGAGATTCCGCATTAGATAACTTTAAAGAGAAATTAATAGATTTAAGTAAAAATCCTGATATAAATCGTATTACTAATTCAACATTAAATATTGATAATATTACTGCATACAAAATTGACTATCAAAACATTACAAAAGAAAATAATTCCGATTTGTGTGATGTTTATGTATTTACTTGTAATCACACATTCTTAATTAAATTAGAAAATTATAATAATAGTACTAAATTAAATGAAAATTTAGATTATGTGATTACACATATGACCCCTGACTTTAAACAATCTCAAGATTAAAAACGTGAAACAATGGATGAAATTGAATTTTCAATTATAATACCCACTCATAATTCAGAATTGGGAATAGAAAAATCAATTGAATCCATACTTAATCAAACAATCGATTTTGAAGATAATACTGAAATAATTATTGTAGATAGCAACAGTACAGATAAAACTCAAGATATCTGCCAAGAGTATGCTTCAAAATACCCTAAAAACATATATTACATACAACTAAACATACTTAATTCCTCCAAAGCAAAAAATATAGCAATTAAAAATGCTCGTGGGAACTTCATTGCTTTTTTAGAACCGCATAATTATTTATCAAAAGATGCATTATCTAATCTTTTAGACTTTATTAATATTAACAACGACCTTGATTTAGCATTAATTCCTATTTTTTATTATGAAAATAATAGAAAAAAGCATTATATTAATTATAAAATTAAAAATAATAAAAAAATTAATCTGCTTGAACATCCTCAATATTCACAATTGTTAGGACCATCTACATTTTTTAAAAAAGAATCTATTGGAGATATTGAGTTTTTAGATACAACCAATGAAAACATAACTTTTTTTAGTGAAATACTAATTAATAATCCATATTTGGGTATTTGTAGTGAAGGATCATATTTTATAAGTAATATTGAAGAAAAACTCCGTATTTCAAATACTACAGTTTATCCCACAGAAAAATATGAAAAATTTATCCAATACAATTTTAATCATATAAAAAATAAATGTTTTAATAAATTTTCAGAGATACCTGAATTTATCCAATTTAATTTTATAAATCATTTAAGAATATTATTGTCTATAAATAAAACAGAAGCAAAAATTGATTTAACCAATTTAATTGAGAATATAATGCATATAGAAGATAATGTGCTTTTGAAAAATAGATTACTTGGAAATGAACTCACAATTACAACATTCTTATTAAAATACAATAATAACTTAAGCGAAGAATTGAAAGAAAAATTAAATTTAAATACTATTTTTATTGATATATATGACATTATTGACAATGAACTCCATATATTAGCAAACATAATGAGTATAACACCAAAAAATATTGATATTTTAGTCAATAACGAAAGAATAGAAACTAAAGAATTAACATTTCCACACAAATATGCTCCTAGTTTAGGTTATAATTTATTACATGATTATTCAATAGAATGTACCATTCCAATTAAAACAAATAAAAACTTCACAATTGAATTTAAACAAGAAGATAAACTATTACATATTGATTTTTCAAGACCATGTAACTTCTCAAAAAGTGTTGGCTATGCAAAAACTAGGCACTATTTGAGCATTCTTAAAGATGATAAAATTTCTATCGAGAAAAAAACAACATTAAAATGGATTAAACAGGAATTAAAAAGTTTAATTAGTATGTTTAAAAATCATGACCCTGGATTTATAAAAGTAGTTCCATTTAGAATAGCTTATATGATTAGCTATCCATTTTTAAAAGATAAAGAGATATGGTTTTTTATGGACCGCCCAAATGAAGCAGATGACAATGGATTAGCTTTGTTTAAATATGCTGTCCAGCAAGATGATCATATTAATAAATACTTCATTATAAACTCAAAAAATAAAGAAATCAATGATATAAAAAAGATAGGCAAAGTTATTGAGTATAAATCCCTTAAACATAGATTCTTAGGAATGTTTGCTGAAAATATTATCACATCCCATCCAGATAATGGAATTATCTATCCCTTTTGGGGAGGTTATCCATTCTTTGCAGGCCTTTTAAAATCAAACACAATGTTTCTACAGCATGGAGTCATAAAAGATGATATATCCTATTGGGTGAATAAATCAAACATGAATTTATCATTATTCTTAGCATCAACTATCCCCGAATATGAATCAATATTAAAAAATCCATATAACTATGATAATAATGTTGTTCAATTATTAGGATTACCTAGATTTGATAATCTTAAAAATAAGGAAAATAAAAAAGAAATTCTTATTATGCCTTCTTGGAGACGGGATTTAGAGCACAAGTCACAGGAATATATTAAAGAAAACGAATTTTTCAGAAAAATTAACTCACTAATAAATAATGAACACTTAATTGAAGTGGCTCGTCAAAATAACTATAAAATAATCTTTAAACCTCATCCTAATGTTTATAATTTTATCGATTTGTTTGATAAAAATGATTATGTTGAAATTGATTATGGTGAATCAAAATATCACGAATTATTCAACAACGGATCTTTACTAATTACAGATTATTCATCAGTAGCATTTGATTTTGCATATCTCTACAAACCAGTCATATATTACCAATATAGTAACGATTATCATTTTGATTTAGAAAAAAGTTATTTTGATTATGAAGAAATGGGTTTTGGAGAGGTTGTTAAAAAAGAAGATGAATTAGTTGACTTGATTATTAAGTACATTAAAAATGACTGTAGACCTAAAGAAAAATATTGCAATAGAATTAAAAATACTTTTAAATTTACTGATAAAAACAATTGCAAAAGAGTTTATAATAGGATTAAAGAAATTAAATTAAAGGATTAGTTCCATATTATACATTCCTCTCTCGAAGCTTCCGATTTTAACTCTTTTTTTATTGAAAATAGAAAAACCAATTCTTTCATAAAGTTTTCTAGCTCCTACATTTCTAAAATCAGCATCAAGAGTAATGCGATTTAATTTTTCAGAGCGAGCATAATCAATAACATCCATTATAACTTTACGACCTATCCCTTGACCTCTTAAAGACTTATCAATAGCAAGTTCAGCAAGATATAAATCGTCTTTTTTAACATCACACAATACAAAATAATCCAATATATCCACAATGAGTAATTTTAATGATTTTAACCTTAAATCAAATGGTTTTTCAGAGATATACATCATTAAAACACCAATTACTTGCATTTCATCATTTAAAATTACCTTAAAAGTATCATCTACTTCATGTTTTTTTAAATCTTTCTCAATTTTTGCAATAGCTTTTTGTGGAGTTTTGAATAATAAATCAAAAGTTCTAAAATCAACATCATAAACTAATTCAGCAGTTTTATATGTGTCATGAATTTTGGGATCAAAATTTTCATATTTCAAGTTAATCACCATTTACAATAGTAAGTGCAAATACACCTGCACCAAAACCATTATCAATATTTACAACCGCAATTCCCGGAGCACATGATTGGAGCATTGCATCAAGAGCCACCCTTCCACCTTCTCCAACACCATACCCCACAGAAGTGGGAACTGCAATAACTGGAACATCCACAAGACCTGCAACAACAGAAGGAAGAGCTCCTTCCATCCCAGCACAGACAATGATTGCACGAACACATTCCTCAACCATCTTAGCAATTTGAGGAAATAACCTGTGAATCCCAGCTACACCAACATCATATGATGTAATAGCTTCACAACCGCCTTCCTCCACAATTACACGAGCTTCTTCAGCAACATTAATATCTGAAGTTCCAGCAGTCATAATACCAATTTTTGCGATTCGTTGTATATCAACATGCTCTTTTCTTATAATTAAAATTTGAGCACGTTTATTATATTCAAAAATAAAAGGACTATCACTAAACTTATTTAAAATATTTTCATATCTCTCATTAGATAATCTAGTAAGAATTAAATCATTATTATCTGATTCCATATATTTTTCAATGATTAAAAGTAAGTCCTCATATGATTTACTTTGTGCAAAAACAGCTTCTGGAAATCCAGTTCTATCCTTTCTTTTTGTAT
Organism: Methanobrevibacter sp.; assembly: GCF_050872065.1. Lineage (GTDB taxonomy): Archaea > Methanobacteriota > Methanobacteria > Methanobacteriales > Methanobacteriaceae > Methanocatella. The sequence goes on along the minus strand of NZ_JBNMGD010000033.1, from coordinate 7,219 downwards.
CAAATTTAACAATTTCATTAAGTTCTAGAATATTATCTGCATTAATCAACTTTTCTGCATCATCAATACTAATTTCACCATTGAGTAACCTTTCAAGAATCTTTTTCATAGTTATAATATTAAGATAAAATTATATAAAATTTAACTTACAATATTATAATTTAATGAATGCATTAAAGATTTTAACACAGGGAACAGTACAAGGCGTAGGATTTAGACCATATATTTATAGATTAGCAGTTGAGTTAAATCTTAAGGGATATGTTAGAAACCTTGGAAATGTTGTTGAAATCATTGTTGAAGGGGAAAATACTGAATTATTTCTTGAAAGACTCCCTAAAGAATTACCACCAATAGCCAAAATTAATTCTATGGATGTTGAATCTATAGATATAGAAAATTATACTAATTTTGAAATTATTGAAAGTGAAGATTCATATTCAGGAATCAGTATAATCCCTCCAGACATTGCAATATGCGATAAATGTCTTGAAGAAATACGTAATCCAAATGATAGGCGTTATAAATATGCATTTAATGCATGTACTGATTGTGGACCAAGATTTACAGTAATTAATAGTGTTCCATATGATAGAATAAAAACTTCAATGGATGAATTTCCATTATGTGATGACTGTTTAATAGAATACAATGACCCATTAAATAGACGTTATCATGGTGAAGCAATATGCTGCAATGAATGTGGACCTCAAATGGAAATCTATGAAGGTTTGAATAAAATAAATACAAACAATCCTATAAAATTAGGTGCTGATAAATTAAAAGAAGGTAAAATTTTAGCAATTAAAGGAATTGGAGGAACGCATCTTGTTGTTGATGCTTACAACGATGAAGCAATTAAAGAACTAAGAAAACGTCTTAATCGTCCAAATCAAGCTTTTGCAGTGATGTGTAAAGATTTAAAAAGCCTTCAAAATTATGCACATTTAACTGAAAAAGAAGTCAATACAATAACATCAAATAAAAGACCAATTGTCATTTTAAAGAAAAAAGACAATTATCCGTTCCCTGAAAGTTTGTCCCCAGGACTTCACAATATTGGAGTGATGCTTCCTTACTCTCCAATGCATTATTTATTGTTTGATGAGGGAAATATCGATACATACGTCATGACCTCCGCAAATATCCCTGGAGAGCCAATGATGGTTAAAAACAATGACATCATCAATGGAGTTAATGATTATTCTTTGATTCATAATCGTCAAATCTTAAACAGATGTGATGATTCAGTAATCCGATTTAGAAACAATGAATTATCATTTATTAGAAGATCTCGTGGATACACACCTGAACCATACACAATAAATTATGACGTGAACGAGTCAAATATACTTGCATTAGGCCCGGAACTTGATGTTACCTTCTCAATTGCAAAAGACAATATCGTTTATCCATCCCAACATATTGGAAATACAAATAAACCAAAAACATTGAAATTCCTAAAAGAAGCAATCAGGAATATGCAGAGGATTACAAAAATAAATGAATTTGACATAATTGCTTGTGATATGCATCCTCATTTTTTCACAACAAGACTTGCCCATGAACTTGCTGAAGAATATGACGCTGAAGTGCTTCCGATTCAACACCACCATGCACATGCTATTGCCCTTGCCAATGACAGTGCAATTAATGAAATGATTGTAATTGCAGCTGATGGAGTAGGTTATGGGAGTGATGGAACAAGTTGGGGTGGTGAAATCCTTTATACTGATATAAAAAATTTTGAAAGGTTAGGACACCTACAACCTCAATTAATGCCTGGAGGAGATGTTGCTACAAAATATCCTGCCAGGATGCTTGCAAGCATATTGAACGATGAAGAATTAATCAAAAATTATTCGGATTACTTCAAATACGGAGAAATTGAAATAAAAAATATATTCAAACAGATAAATGCCAGAATAAATGTCGGTAAGACAACAAGTACTGGAAGAATTCTTGATTCAATGGCAGTTGCCCTTGAAATATGTAATGAACGCACATACGAGGGAGAATGCTCCATGAAACTTGAATCTGCAGCATATTATGCTACTAAAAATATAGAAATCCCAATAATTATTGAAAACAATATTCTAAATACAACTGAAATATTAAAAGAAGTTGTGAGATTATATCAAAACGGTGAGAAAAAAGCGAATGTTGCAGCTGCGGGCCAGAATGCTGTTGCACGTGGTTTAAGTGAACTTGCAATAAATGCTGCGAATAAAAAGAACATTAATAAAATCGGTGCTACAGGAGGAGTATTTTACAATGAAGCTATCACAAACACCGTTAAAAATTACATAGAAAACAATGGATTTAATTTTATCCAACACAAAAACACTTGTGCCGGGGATGGATCCGTATCATTAGGTCAAGCAATAATTGCTAAAAAATTATAAAACAGATGGTTTAAATAATAAACCATCTTAATAGCCAGAAATTATCTATTTTTTAAAGTTCTCTCAAGAATATATTCTGCTCTTTCTTTAAGATTACCATATAATCTTATTTGATTTTTCAACTCTTCAATAGCTTCAAGCTGTCCATCATCTATTCTTTTTTCAATATCTAACAATTTAGACCATTCATCACCTGATGGGAGTTGTAAAGTATTGAGCATGTCCTCAGACAAGTTAACATCAAAAGTATTCCTATTGATTGTAATATGAATATTGACTTCATTTTGTAAATCATAGTATTTACGTGGTCTGCCCCTTACAATCTTTTTATAGGAAGAGTTCAGAATACCTATATCCTCCATTGCCCGTAAATGAGCAATGATTGCTTTTTGACCAATATCTAACTCATTTGATATTTCACTAACAAACATAGGTTCTTCCCTTAAAAGGTTTATAATATCCCTTCTAGTCTTACAACCCATCACATCAAGGATGTCCTCTTTATCAATACCTCCTAATTGGTCATTATAGTTTCCTCTAATTTCTATGTGGCCATTAGAAGAATTGACATTTTTACGATTTTTTTTAATGTCATCAGTTCTACTCATAATTATACATTATATCGAAACCTTTATATAACTTTTTGTTACTATAATAATGTATGAGAAAGATAACTTTTGGTTACTTTAATATTTGGTTTCAGAAAAACTTGATGTAATAACTTCAAATGAATGAACCATTTTCCTATATGTCCATAAATTCCCAAAACCAATATTAAAGAACTTAAAGTTTAAGTTCTCGCAGGAAAAGTTATTACACAAGTTTTTCAAAAACCTCGAAGGTGCAAATATGACTGATGAAAATAAAAATGAATCTGAAGTGGAAACTCAGGATATTCAAGAAAAATATGATGAACTTCTTGAAGAATTAGCTCTTAAAGAAGAAGAGCTTAAAGAAGTTAAAGAAGATCTTGAAAAACAAAAAGCAGAAACTCAAGAATACACTTCACTTTCACAAAGACTTCAAGCAGATTTCGAAAATTTCAAAAAAATCACTGACAAAAGAAATCAAGAGCTTGTTAAATTCGCAAATGAAAATATAATAACAAAATTTCTTGATTGCTACGAAGATTTAGGCAGGACTTTGGAAATCGAAAATGACGAAAACTTAAAAGAAGGAGTGGAACTCATATATAATAAATTCAAAGATGTTCTAACAAAAGAAGGTATTGAAGAAATTCCTACAAAAGGAGAAAAATTTGACTTAAACAAACATGAAGCAATGATGGTTCAAGAATCCGATGATGTTGAAAATAATTATATTATAGACGAGTTAATGAAAGGATATATGTACAAAGACAAAGTCCTCAAATACTCAAAAGTTATTGTTTGTAAAAAATAATGTTTATTAATTTATTTATAAAAAAATTAGGTGATAATTATGTCTGATACTAAAAAAGAAAAAATAATTGGAATTGATTTAGGAACAAGTAACTCCGCTGCATCTGTACTCGTAGGAGGTAAACCAACCCCTATCCCATCAGCAGAAGGAGCAAGTCAATATGGTAAATCATTCCCAAGTTATGTTGCATTTACTGAAGATGGTCAAATGTTAGTAGGTGAACCAGCAAGAAGACAAGCTGTAACCAATCCAGAAAACACTATTAGCGCAATTAAAAGAAGTATGGGTACAGACCACAAAGTTACAGTAAATGGAAAACAATATTCCCCACAAGAAATCTCAGCATTTATCTTACAAAAAATTAAAAAAGATGCAGAAACATTCTTAGGCGAACCTATTGAAAAAGCTGTAATTACCGTACCTGCTTACTTTGATGACAATCAAAGGACTGCAACTAAAGATGCAGGAACTATTGCTGGACTTGATGTTGTAAGACTCGTAAACGAACCAACCGCTGCAAGCCTTGCATATGGTCTTGATAAATCTGACGAAGATGACATGAACATTATGGTTTACGATTTAGGTGGAGGTACCTTAGACGTAACCATTATGGAATTCGGTGGAGGAGTATTTGAAGTAAGAGCTACCAGTGGAGATACTCAACTTGGTGGTACTGATATGGATAATGTATTAATCAAATACTTAGCTGATGAATTCAAAGCTAAAGAAAATATTGATTTAATGGAAAACGATCAAGCAGTACAAAGATTAAGAGAAGCTGCTGAAAAAGCAAAAATTGAATTATCCACTACTACCACTACTCAAGTTAACTTACCATTCATTGCAATGGGTGCTGATGGATCTCCTAAAAACTTAATCATTGATCTTACTAGAGCAAAATTAGAAGAATTAGTTGACAGTATTGTAGAAAAATCTGGTAAACCAATGGAACAAGCATTAAACGACGCTAAAATGAGCAAATCTGAAATTGATAAAATCATCTTAGTCGGTGGACCTACCAGAATGCCAATTGTACAAAAATTCGTTGAAAAATTCATAGGCAAAAAAGTAGAACGTGGTATTGATCCAATGGAATGTGTATCCATGGGTGCTGCTATTCAAGGAGGAGTATTAGCTGGAGAAATTAAAGATATCGTTCTTTTAGATGTAACTCCATTATCTTTAGGTATTGAAACCTTAGGTGGAGTATCAACTACCTTAATTGAAAGAAACACTACTATTCCTACTAAAAAAAGTCAAATATTCTCCACAGCTGCAGATAATCAACCATCTGTAGATATTAATGTCTTACAAGGAGAAAGAAAAATGGCAATTGACAACACCTCACTTGGACGTTTCCAACTTGTAGGTATCCCACCTGCACCAAGAGGTGTTCCACAAATTGAAGTAACATTCGATATTGATGCTAACGGTATTATTAATGTAACTGCTAAAGATAAAGGAACTGGTAAAGAACAAGCTATTACTATCACTTCATCAACTAAATTATCTGATGAAGAAATTGAAGAAAAAATTAAAGAAGCAGAAATGAATGCAGAAGCTGATGCTAAAAGACAAGAAGAAATCGAAATCAGAAATAATGCAGACTCATTAATCTACACTTCAGAAAAAACCTTAGAAGACCTCAAAGATCAAGTATCTGAAGACGAAAAAACAAAAATCGAAGATCTTGTTAAAGAATTAAGAGAACTTATAGCTGGCGATGACGTTGATGCCATTAAAGCAAAATCTGATGAATTATCTGGTGTAGTTCAAGAGATTGGTGCAAAAATCTACCAACAAGCACAAGCTGAAGCACAAGCACAACAACAAGCAGGTGCTGATGCTAATGCTGGTGCTCAAGATGCAGATGATGACACAATTGATGCAGACTATGAAGTAAAAGACTAGATTAAATAATAAAGTTTTATTACATTGTTAGGTTAATAAAAATCAGAATCAGAACAATAAACTAACAATAGATAAAACTATTATTTTTTCTATCTATTTTTTTAATAATTATTTTTAATAGGGTGAATGAATGGCAGACAAGCGCGATTATTATGATGTTCTTGGAGTAGATAAAACTGCTGATGAAAAGACAATTAAAAAAGCTTATCGTAAATTAGCCAGAAAATACCATCCAGATGTTTGTGATATGCCTGATGCAGAAGATAAGTTTAAAGAAGTAAGTGAAGCTTACGCTGTCTTGTCTGATGAAGATAAACGCCAAAGATATGATCAATTCGGTCATGCTGGAATGGATGGATTTACTGCTGAAGATTTCTACCAAAATGTGAACTTTGAAGATATATTCCAAGGATTCGACATAGGAAATATTTTTGATATGTTTGGTTTTGGTGGAGGATCACGTTCTAGAGGCGGTAGAAGTGGCCCTCAAAGAGGTTCAGATATCTACACAGAAATACCAATAACTTTAGAAGAAGCATTCGAGGGATGCGAAAAAGAAATAAAAATTACTAGAAGTGAATTATGCCCTACTTGTAAAGGATCCAAATCTAAACCAGGTTCTAATCCAGAAACATGTACTAAATGTGGTGGAACAGGACAAATTAAAGAAGTTAGTAACACATTCCTTGGACAAATGGTTAATGTAAGACCATGTAGAGAATGTGGAGGTACTGGTAAGATTATTACAGATCCTTGTGATGAATGTCACGGAAAAGGCAGTGTAAGAAAAACAAAAACAATTAAAATTGAAATTCCTAGTGGAGTTGACGAAGGAAACCACTTAAGAGTATCAAACGAAGGAAACTGTGGTGAAAAAGAAGGCCTGGAAGGAGATTTAATTGTTACAGTACATATTAAAAAACACAAAAAATTCACACGTGAAGGTGAACACTTATACTTAGAACAACAAATCAGTTTCCCACAAGCAGCACTTGGTGATGTAATAACCATACCGACAATTGACGGTAAAAAAATGGAATTTAAAATCACACCAGGAACACAATGTGAAACAGTTTATAAATTAAAAGGACAAGGAATGAAGTCTCTTAGATACAACAGCAGAGGAAATCTTTATGTAAAAATAAAAGTTGTTGTTCCTAAAAAATTAAATTCAAAACAAAAAGAATTACTCAACAAATTTGCTGAGATAAGCGGTGACGAAATACACCATGTTGAAAAAGGACTCTTCGATAGAGTCAAAGATGCAATGAAGTAAATTAGCTAGACTAATTTACTTTATCTACTTTTATTAAATTTCAAAAAAAAACTACTTAAATTCTAAATGAATTTTACTTACCAAATAATTAAATATAAGTTAAATTAAAAGACTATTTTTAAAAATATTTTCGGGATAACTTATTGAATAAGTGAAATAATTAATTAATATTTTAAAAATAAGACATATTAAATCAAGAGTATATATGAAAAAATAAAAAAAGTAT
>NZ_JBNMGD010000038.1:0-14368 GCF_050872065.1 Methanobrevibacter sp. | reverse complement strand
TTTATTTGAAGTCAATTTTTAGAATAAATATTTTTAAAGTGGATAATATACTCATAAATTAAATATTATTAAAACAAATATTTTAAATGAATAAATAAGGATTGAAAATTATGTTAATCGGTTTGATTTCAGATACTCATATTCCAGACAGAGCAAAAGAAATACCTCAAAAAGTAATTGAAACTTTTAATGATGTTGATTTAATATTACATGCTGGAGACTTAACTTCCATGGAAGTTATAGAAAAATTAGAAGAAATAGCTCCCACCATGGCAATACAAGGAAATATGGATAGAATCAAAGGAATTGACCTTCCAAAAGCAAGAGTAATAGAAGCAGAAGATTTAAAAATCGGATTAATCCATGGAGAAGTTTATCCAAGAGCAGACACACAACAATTATTATATCTAGCAAGACAGTTAGGTGTGGATATTTTAGTATCTGGACATTCACACCAACCAAAAATTGAACAAATCGAAGGGATTCTACTTTTAAATCCGGGAAGCCCAATTGTACCAAGGCTTGCAGATAGAACTGTGATGTTACTTGAGATTAACAAAAAAGAAGTGGATGTGGAAATAATAAAAATTGGTGCACCGGTTTGCAGTGCACTTGACTTTGACAAATACAAGAGGGATTGAAATGGGAAGCAGATGGCAAATGGAAAAACACAATGACCCCTATTATAAAAAAGCTAAACAAGAAGATTACCGTTCAAGAGCATCATATAAACTCAAACAACTTGATAAAAAATATAAACTCATTAAAGAGGGAAACACCGTAGTAGACCTTGGAGCAGCACCAGGAGGATGGTCACAGGTTGCTCTTGAAAAGGTTGGTGAAGAAGGGATTGTTGTTGGAGTGGACTTAAATAGGTTTAAAAAATTCCATGAAGAAAATTATTATGGAATTAGAGGAGACTTTACAACACCAGAAATCCAAGAAAAAATTATGGGACTTATCGGTGGAAAGGCAAAAGTAGTTATGTCTGATGCTTCACCTTCACTCTGCGGAATTAAAAATATTGACCAACTTAGATCAATTGACTTGGTCAATGTTGTAATCGAAATAGCTGAAAACATATTAGAAGAAAAGGGAAACCTCATAATGAAAGTATTTCAAGGTCCTGAATATAAAAACATGTTAGATTCCCTTAAAGGTAAATTCAGACATGTAAGAACAACAAAACCTGCATCATCACGTAAAAAAAGTTCTGAAATGTATGTTGTTGGCTTGGAATATATGCCTAATAAAAGAAATAGAAAAAAAAGAAAAAATTAAAGACTATTATAAGCATCTTCAGCAGATTGGAGTTTTTCCTTAGCAAAGACTAATCTACTATCAACATCATTTGATGGTTTATCCGCATCTAAAGCACTTTGAACATTTTCAATAGCCGAATTGGCCCGAGACAATTCTAGTTTAGCTTCATTATAAACTTTAACATCATTAGAATCACCTGCATAATATGTTGATTTAATATTATCAAATTTTACAGATAAATTACCATATTCAGCTTTAAGTTCTGCAAGCTCGTCATATTGTGTTCCAGAGGATATGTCATTAGTAATGCTGGATGAAACAATACTATACCCCACATATGCCACAACAATGATTGTTGAAATTATCATTATTATTCCAACAACAGAAATCATCATAGAAGTAGATTTAAATAAATTTAATCTAGATTTTCTCATATTATCCTCACATAATTTATATAAAAAATATTAGATTATACTATATTAATTTTAGTATATAATTTTTATTACCAACACTATTTTTATCAAAATTTTTTTTAACTATGAAATAATAAATAATAAGATAATGAATTCAACTACTAAATCACAAACATCAATTGCAAAATTTGAAGAATTTTTTGCCACATCTTATAAGGATGATGTATTTGACATCCTTGAAAAATACCCTGATGAACGGTCACTTACTGTAGATTATCGTGCGCTAGAAATATTCGATCCAGATCTAGCAGATTTATTAATAGATAAACCAGAAGAAGTTATTCATGCTGCTAGTATAGCTATAAAAAACATTGACCCCCTCGTTAAAGATGCAGATATCAACATTCGTTTCGAACAGCTAAGTAACATTATCCCATTAAAAACCCTTTTAAGTAAATATATTGGAACTTTTGTTTCAGCAGATGGAATTGTTAGAAAAACTGATGAAATAAGACCCCGTATTGAAACTGGTGTCTTTGAATGTAGAGGCTGCATGAGATTACATGAAGTCGAACAGAGTTCAGCAAACACCATAATAGAACCTTCATTATGCAGTGAATGTGGTGGAAGATCATTTAGATTACTTCAGGAAGAATCCAAATATATTGATACACAAACTGCAAGAATGCAGGAACCTTTGGAAAACTTATCTGGAGGAACTGAACCTAAACAGATGTTGATGGTTTTAGAAGATGATTTAGTTGATAAATTAAACCCTGGAGATAAAGTAAGAATCACTGGGACTTTAAAAACTTTCAGAGAAGAAAGAAGTGGAAAATTTAAAAATTATATCTATGTAAACCATATTGAACCCCTTGAACAGGAATTTGAAGAATTACAACTCTCTGAAGAAGATGAAGAAGAAATCATTGAATTGTCAAAAGATCCTAATATTTACGATAAAATTATTAAATCAACAGCACCATCCATTAGAGGATATAGGGATGTAAAAGAAGCTATTGCACTGCAATTATTCGGAGGAGCAGCTAAAGAGCTTGAGGATGAAACTAAATTAAGAGGAGACATACACATCCTTATTGTTGGGGATCCAGGTATTGGTAAATCCCAAATATTAAAATATGTTTCCAGACTCGCTCCAAGAAGTATTTATACAAGTGGTAAAGGTACAACAGGTGCTGGTTTAACAGCTGCGGCAGTAAGAGATGAACTTGGAGGATGGTCTCTTGAAGCAGGTGCATTAGTACTTGGGGATCAAGGTAATGTTTGTGTTGACGAGCTCGATAAAATGAGATCAGAAGACAGATCTGCACTTCACGAAGCATTAGAACAACAAACTGTAAGTATTGCAAAAGCAGGTATTATGGCGACATTAAATTCCAGATGTTCAGTGCTTGCAGCAGCAAACCCTAAATTTGGAAGATTTGACAGATATAAAGTACTTGCAGAACAAATTGATTTACCAGCCCCAATTATTTCTCGTTTTGATTTAATTTTTGTTATTGAAGATAAACCAAGTAAAGAAAAAGATTCAGAATTAGCAGAACATATTTTAAAAACACACCAGTATAATACTGTTGATTATGAAATTGAACCAGAACTGCTAAGGAAATATATTGCTTATGCTCGTAAAAATGTTAATCCTAGATTAACCGAAGAAGCTAATGAAGTTTTAAAAGAGTTTTATGTAAGTACAAGAAACAGTAATCCTGAAGAACAAGGAGCAGTTCCTATTACTGCAAGACAACTTGAAGCTATTATTCGTTTGTCTGAAGCTAGTGCTAAAATTAAACTCAAAGAAACTGTTGATAAAGAGGATGCTGAAAAAGCTGTTAGATTACAATTAGCATGTCTTAAAGAAGTTGGTGTTGATCCTGAAACTGGAGAATTAGATGCTGATATTGTAAGTGGTGGAACACCAAAATCAGACAGAGATAAAATACAAAGAGTAACTGAAGAAATCAAACAACTAGAAGAAGAATATGCTGGACAAGCTCCTTTAAACATATTATTATCCAATATGAATGATAAATACGGCGTAAGTGAAGATAAAACCGAACAAATTATCAAAAACTTAGTCCAAAAAGGAGTTATTTATCAACCAGTAAATGGATATTTCAAACGTGTTGTTTAAATATCCCTTTTTTATTTTTTTATACGAAATTCCTTAATTAACAATACATTAATAAAGGAGTAAAATAAAATTTAATATATTACACTTATACTAATTTTCACGGAGAGATAACATGGATAAATACGAAGATTTATTAGAAAGAGCAATTGACCAATTACCTCCTGAAGTATTTGAACACAAAAGATTCAAAATTCCTAAAGCTTATTCAGATATCCAAGGTAATAGAACATTTATTAAAAACTTTAAAGATGTTGCAGAAGGTTTAAACAGAGACCCTCAACACTTATTAAAATTTTTAATGAGAGAATTAGGTACTGCAGGAAACATCGAAGGTCAAAGAGCAATTTTACAAGGTAAATTCACTCATTATTTAATTAATGAAAGAATTGAAGATTATGTAGATAAATATGTAATTTGTCACGAATGTAACAGACCAGATACTAGAATTATCAGAGAAGGTAGAATATTCTTACTTAAATGTGCTGCATGCGGTGCAACAGCACCTTTAAAATCTTTATAATTTTACCTTTTTTCTTATTTTTTTATTGATACTATGTTTTGTCCAGAGTGCGGAAGTACTGATAAAAAGATGATTGGCAACATCTGTATTGACTGTTTTTTAAAAGATTTTCAGATGATTGAACTGCCTAAAAGAATTGAAGTTCAAATTTGTAGCCATTGCAATAGTAAACTTGAAGAAGGAAAATGGAGTGAAGAATTCATTCCAGAAGAGGAAATAATTTATAGAGCACTTGAGCGAAACATAAAAATTGCTGACGAAGTCTCAAACGAAGTTATTAATTTGGAAATTGACCAAATGAAAGGCACAATCGCTGAATGCTATGTAGAAATTGTTGGAGAAGTTGAAGGAACTGAAATTGAAGAAACACAGGAAACTGAAGTTAAAATCCTAAAAACAGTTTGTCCAACATGCAGTAAAATACAGTCTGGATATTATGAATCTGTTATCCAATTCAGAGCAGACAATAGAGAAATAAAAAGTGAAGAATTTGAAAAAGCTGACGAAATAGTTGAAAAAATTTTAATAAAACAACTAAAAAATGACAAGTTGGCATATTGTCCGCAAATAGCAAAGCTTAAAGAAGGCCATGACTATTACATAGGTTCACTGAAAAGTGGTAGAAAAGTTGCTGAAGGTCTAAAAGAAGAGTTTGGAGGAGTAATTAAAGAATCTCCAAGACTTATCAGTGAGGACAAATCTACTGGAAAAGGAATTTACAGAATCTGGATTTCAGTTAGAATACCTGAATTTGAAATTAATGACTTTATCAAATTTGAAGATAAAATAATCCAGGTAACCGGTATTGATAAAAATAGAATCGTCGGCATGGATATTAAAGCAAATAAAAAGCAAAATATTCCTTTAAAGAATATTGAAAAAATAGAACTTGTTAAAAAAGCATCAGATATTGAAACAACAACAATAATTTCAATGTCTCCAAGTACAATTCAAATTTTAGATCCAGTTGATTATTCAGCAGTTGATTTAGAAATGAAAAAAGAATTCTCTAATTACAACATTGGAGATGAAATAAAACTTATACAAATTGATAATTACACATATTTACTAAACTAAGTGATAAAATGAATATTGAAGAAAAAATTCAGTTAATCGAAGAAGGAACCTTAGAAGTTATAGACACTGAAGAATTAAAAGAAGTACTTGCTAAAGATGAGCCTATAGCATATACAGGTTATGAACCTTCTGGTAAAATCCATTTAGGACATGCAGTAACTGTACAAAAACTTAAACAATTACAAAAATTAGGATTTAAAATCAAAATCCTTTTAGCAGATTATCATGCATTTTTAAATGGAAAAGGAACTATTGAAGAAATTGCCGAAACTGCTGAATACAATAAAAAATGTTTCCAAGCTCTTGGCCTCGATGAAAGCACTGAGTATGTTTACGGTTCATCATTTCAATTAGAACATGATTATACTGATAAAGTTTATCAATTAGCTACAATGACTACTTTAAAAAGAGCAAGAAGAAGTATGGATCAAGTAAGTCGTGCAGATGACAATCCTAAAGTAGCTAGTGTAATTTATCCAATTATGCAAACTGTGGACATGGCTGCTCTTAAAGTAGATGTTGCACTTGGTGGAATGGAACAGAGAAAAATCCAAATGTTAGCACGCGAAAACTTAGAAAAAATTGGAGAACAAATTCCTGTTTGTATCCATACCCCATTATTACATGGCCTTGACGGGGATGCAAAAATGTCTTCAAGTAAAGGAAATTACATTGCAGTAGATGACTCTGTTGAAGAAATTACTAAAAAAATCAACAAAAGTTACTGTCCACAAGGAGAAATTGAAGGCAACCCGATGATTGAAATTGCAGAAACTTTCGTTTATCCAAATCAAGAAAAATTACTCATTAAAAGACCTGAAAAATTCGGTGGAAACATTGAACTCACACATGATGAATTAATAAAAGACTTTAGTGAAGGTAATTTACACCCAATGGATTTAAAAAATGGAATTAAAGATTTCTTAATCGAATTCTTTGCACCGGTAAGAAAATACATGGAGGAACACTAAATGGCTGAAGAAAAAGAAGAATTTGAAATGGGTTTACCAAATGGTGTTGGTGAACAGATGCTTGCTCATGCATTCGAAAAATTCAATATTAAATTAGAACAAACTGAATTTGGACCTAAAATTATTGGGGAATATGATGAGCTTGTAAAAGCAAAAGAATTTTTAGAAACATCAATTCGTGACAGATTAAAAGAATTAGAAGGAGAATAATCTCCTTTATTTTTTATTTATTGTATGCAATCTGGACAGATTCCAAGATATGGTGCAACTGCTTTTTTAATATCTGAAGATACTTTATTTACACCATTGTTTGCATCAATGATTTCAGTAGTATAATTTTCAGCTAATTTTAAATAATTATCTTTAACATTAATTAAAAATTCCTCATTTTCAAAAGTATCATCGCCAGATGTTCTTGCAACTGATTTTTTAACATCTAAATCAAGTAAAATTAACAAATCTGGTTTTTTAGCATATTTATTTAAAATTTCAATCCACTCTTTAGGTTCTTGGTAAGCTAAACTTGAAATAAACGATCTATCTGAAATAAATATTTTTGATTTATCTTCTAGTTCATTTATTATCAGCATTCTATCCGCTGCAAACAGAAGTCCTAATGTTTTTTGAACCCTATCAGTTGTTGCATCAGGATGTTGTAATATTTTTCTAATGAGTTTTCCGACTTCTGAATTTGTTGGTTCAACTAATGTTTCAACTCTAAACCCATTATTCTCCAACCATTCTTTTAACAACTGGATTTGAGTTGATTTTCCAGCACCATCAATTCCTTCAAATACAATATACATAAGATAGAATATGTTTTAAATTTAATATATAATTAATTATAAAAATATACATGAATAATCAATCAAGGTGTAAAAATAAAATGATTTTAGAAGAATTATTAGCCCCGGCAGGCTCATATGAAGTATTAGTCACAGCAGTTAATGCTGGTGCAGATGCAGTTTATATTGCAGGGCCAAATTATGGTGCAAGAGCATATGCTAAAAATTTTACGATTGAGGAACTTGGAAAAGCAGTGCAATATGCTCATTTAAATGGTGCTCAAATCCATGTAACAGTCAACACATTAATCAATAACTTCGAAATAGTGGATGTATTAAACTATTTATTCAAATTATATCAAATTGGAGTTGATGCTGTTATTGTACAGGATTTAGGATTAATTTGGCTTTTAAAAACATTTATTCCCGACTTAGAAGTTCATGCATCAACACAAATGGGATTAAATAATTATAGTTCAATTAAATGGGCATCACAAAATAATATTAAAAGAGTCGTTCTACCAAGAGAAGTCAGTATAAATCAAATAAAAGAAACATACAATCAGCTTAAAAACGATGATATAGATATGGACATTGAAGTATTTGGTCACGGTGCACTATGTTACTGTGTTAGTGGAAAATGTTATATGTCATCATATAATAGTGGTAGAAGCGGCAATAGAGGAGCCTGTGCTCAACCCTGTAGAAGACAATACCGTCTAAAATACAGAGGATACAATATAGGAAACGGATTTTTGCTTTCAACTCATGATCTTGCAACTTACAATAACATAAAAGAAATTTCAGATGCTGGGGTCAAATCCCTTAAACTAGAAGGTAGAATGAAATCCAAAGATTATATTGGAACTATCGTAAACAGTTACAGGAATATTATTGATGGTAAACCTGGAGATTATGAAAAAGATTTACACCTTGTTTTTAACAGAAAATTTACCAATGGATACATTATGGGAGATAAACCTGGAGAAGTAATGGGAAGAGGAAGTTCCGGTCACGAAGGATTATACATTGGAGACATAACCAAAATTGAAGGAACAAAAGTTACTATTGAAATAAAAAATAAAGAAATTCCTGTTATCTTAGAGCCTGGAGATGGAATTGCATTCAAATACAATGGTAAAATTAAGGGAATTTACTTGGAAAATATCATAAAACAGGACGAAAATGAAATTATAATCGACACTACTCGTCTTGTTAAAGAAGGAACGGAAGTATTCATCAGTTATTCTGCATCAACTCATGAATACTTAAAACAATTCGAAAAAGAAAACATTAAAAATCATATTGGCCTCAATTTATCCCTAACCTGGGACAAGGAACTGAACTTATATACTAAGGTTGAATATCACGTTGATGGGGAATTAATCAATTTTAGGCATAAATCATTGGATATGTTCGAAAAAGCTAACAACAAGCCAGTAGATGAGAAAACAATTGAAACTCAACTTAATAAGACTGGTGGAACACCTTTCTTCATCGAGAATATTCGTTTTAATAATATGCCTAAGGATATGTTCATACAAATTCGTAAAATTAACCAGATTAGGCGAGAAATATTAGATACTGCAACTGAATTACTAATGAACCATTACACTCCAACTAAAAAGGCTGTAAAAGAAGTGCGTAAGAATTTAAGTAAATTTATAAAGGATTATGAAAATAATGAAGGAAAAGTCAAACAAAAAACACCTAAATTGTCCTTGTTCATTGATGATTTATCACAAATTAGGGCAGCATCAGGATTTGACTTAAAAAGAATTTATTTTGATGGAACATGCCATTATAACAATCCAGAAGACTACTTTAAAAATATTAAAGATACATTAATGAAAGGTAGTTTAATGGCCTCCCCAACAGAGTTTGTTTGGGTTTTATCTTCATTCATAACACAAGAAGATGCAATAAAATGTAGTGAAATTGTAAAAGAACTTGAAAATGAAGGAATAATCATTTCAGTAATGGGAGATTTCCCGGGCATGAAAGACATATTTGACTGCCCAATATATGGAAACCATAACTTAAACGTTTGGAATAGTTTCTGCGTGCGTAATTTAAACGAAGCAGGATTCAAATCATTAATATTATCCTCCGAACTTTCAGGTCGTGAAATTAAAGAGTTGGTGCTTAAGAATCATGATAGAAATATTGATTTGGAAATGATTGTTAATGGAAATCTTGAAGTGATTGTAAGTAAAGACGATTTTAGTAATTTAAATGATGGTAAAGACTTCATTATTTCAAATGATGCAGATTATGCAATACTTGAAGATAAAAAAAGGAAAAAATTCAAATATAAAGTATTCTTTGACTACAACAGACAAAGTCATATCATTAATAAGGATTGTTTATGTCTAATTGAAGAGATGAATGAAATTAAAGAATTTGGTCTTGATTCATTAATTCTCGATTGCAGATATTCTAATGAAAAATATACTGCACAAATATTATCAATTTATAATGAAAGTTTGCACAATAAAGACCAAGAGGAATTATCCAAATACAAATACCATATTATGGATTTCTCACAATCCTATATTAACAAAGGAAATTATATTGAAGGTAGATTACACGAGGATAAACAATGAGAATTCCAGAATTACTTGCACCTGTCGGGTCAATGGATCATTTAAAAATAGCAATAAATGCAGGAGCCAGTTCAGTTTATTTATCCGGAAAAAATTATGGTGCTCGCAAATTTGCAACTAACTTCACTTTAGATGAAATTAACGATGCAGTAGATATTGCACATATGCATAATGTTAAGGTTTATGTTACCGTAAATACATTAATTAAAGAAGATGAATTAGAAGATGTAATAAACTATGTCTCCAAGCTATATTCAATTGGAGTAGATGCCATTTTAGTGCAGGATTTAGGGTTAGTGGAATTAATTAACAAACATGTGCCTAAATTAAAAATCCATGCATCAACACAAATGACCTGTGAAAATAAATTGAAATTAGATTATCTTGAAAAAAAAGGCATAAAGCGTGTTGTACTTCCTCGTGAAATGAAAAAAGAAGAAATCAAAGCACTGAATACAAATATGGAATTTGAGATATTTGCACATGGAGCTTTATGTTATTCTTATTCCGGCCAGTGCTTAATGAGCAGTTTTAAGGGAGGGCGCAGTGGAAATAGAGGAACATGTGCTCAACCGTGTCGGCAAAAATACCAAATAGAAGGCATTAAAAAAGAGGATTATTATTTGTCCCCCTGTGATTTAAGCTTATTTAATCAGTTAAAGGAAATATCCGAATTGAATATTGCTTGCATCAAAATTGAAGGCAGAATGAGAAACAAAGAATATTTAGCCATTGTAATCCATGCCTATCGTGAAGCATTAAACAAACTAAAAAGTGAAAAAGAAACTAAAAACGAGAATATAAATCTTGTATTCAATAGGGGTTTATGTGAAGGATTATTTAATGATTCTCCAAAAAGAAGTTTGAAATCAGGTCATGTTGGATTGAAAATAGGTCGTGTTATAGAATCTAAGAAAAATCAAATCGCAATCAGATTAACTGACTCAGTTAAAACCATACCTGAAAAGGGAGATGGATTATTAATAGTCAAAAATGATGAAGATTATGGATTTGAAGTGTCTCAAAATCCCCTTATTACATCATTAAATCATTTTAAAAACGGTAAAAATAAACCAATGAAAGATTTGACCCGTAAGAATAAAGTATTAATCATTAAAAAAGTATGGCAAAATAAAAAAAGTGCTTTTGATTTAACTAAGTCTGATGTGTATTTAACAAAAAGAAATAAATTAAATAAAAAAGTTAAAGAAATTGAAACTAAAGGATCCAGTTTCATTAAATCCAAATTAATACTTACATTTTCTATTAAAAATAAGTTTCCCGTCCTAAAAGGTAGATTAACTCTTGCAAATAGAAAAGAATTCGAATGTGAAGTTATAGGAAACACACCTTTTGAAAAACCTCTCAAAAAGAGCGTTAGCAAAGAAACAATTAAAAAACAACTTCAAAAGATTGATAATTACCCATATCAAATTACTCAAATAAATGTTAATTATGATGGAACCTTATTTATCCCAATAAGTAAAATTAATGAACTTAGAAGAAATTTATTTAAAAAACTAGAAAAAGAGGTTACTAATTCATTTAAACATCCAAATAAAAAGATCCGATTGAAACACTTTAACAATACAAATAATAAACCAGAATGTAATCTCTCTTTTTATACAAATAACTTGAAACATTTAGAACACATTAAAAATGTTAAAAGAGTGTATTTGGAAATTCCAAACAATGATGATTCATTAATTCAGTCCAAAGAAACACCCAATATCAATTACATGATTAATTTCATTAAAAAAGCTTATGAGATATCATATGATAAAGATTATGAATTAATTTGGAAATGGTCAGACATAACTCATGATGAATTAATTAAATCATTAAATAAAGTAAGAGGTATACTGAATAAAATGAATTATAATTTAGATATAATGAGCAATAGTTTCAATGGTAAGTACGGATTCTATTCCATGAATATCACAAACAATGAAACAATTAGTAGCCTCAAAAATTATGAAATTTTAACATTGTCCCCCGAATTAAGTAAGAAAGATTACATTGATATAATCAAACATTGTAGATATCCTCATAAAATCGAAATACTAGTTCAGGGATCAGTTGAACTTATGAAAACTAGATATCCATTGTTATATGATACAGAAGTTAAAAAGAACTATGAGAATTACTTAATCGATAAGAAAAACAACAGATATCCAATTCATAAAAGCATTTCATCACAGGAATTAACCATTTTTGATGCTAGTGAACTTTCTTTAATTAATGAAATAACTTATTTAAAGAGCATTAATTACTCTAATTTTGCAATAGATGGAAGATATAAAAATGACGACTATTATAAAATGATTGATATTTATAATAATGCAATAAATGGAAAAATAGATGAGAAAAAGTTAATAGAATATAGTCCTAAAAATACAATAGCAAACTATTGATATTACTTTTCAAATGCTCTTGGAAATGTTGAATATATATTAAAAAGCAATACTGTAACAAATAAGGGTTTGATAAAAATGCAAAGGGAAAGGATTACATTGCAAAATATTAAAGGAATTGGAGATAAAATCTCTGAAAAGATTATAAAAAGTGTTGGAGGTGAAGAAGAACTCCAAAAAATAATTGATAATGTTGATGTTGAAAAAATAACCAACATTGACGGAATAAGTCAAAGAAAAGCAATTGATATTATGAATCAATTACTGAACAATGAAAAATGTGAATTTATAAAAAGCGATAGGGCTATGGAACTTTATGAAGACATTATCAATAAAATATTAGCATATTCAAACACTTCATATTCAAAAAATAGAATTTTGTTACTTTCCCCTTCAAAAAACATTGAAAAAATAAATTCACAGCTTGATTTTGTAATGAATGCAAAAAATCATGTTTCACAACTTCCAATAATTAAATTAAGAGGATTAATGAAAAATTTAAAAGAAGTCGAAGAAGTAAAAGCAGAATATGATCCAAGTAAAGCAATTCTCGTTGAAAGTGAAGAGGATAACTCATATCTTACTGATTTAGGACTTAATCAATATTATCCTATAATAACCGCAACCGATTCACCATTGCTTCAGGAAGAAATAATGAATTATGATTTGGTATTCTATGTATATTCTCAAGGAATACTTGACTTTGAAGGAATGCCCAATCTTGTAATGATTAATATTGAAGATAATGATTATGAAATTGTTCCTGAAAAAATAATCAATTTCTTTATTCAAAATAAAGAACTATTCACAAGAGTCCATGAAATACAAAAAATCAGAAACAAAGAAAGCGTGCTTGGAAAAATCATCCCCATTATTGAAGAAGTCAATATCATAGATAAAAGAGAAGTAGATATTGAAAAACTTGTTTATTCTCTTAAAGAAGATATGGATAATGAATTAGAAAAATCAATAAAGCAAGTTGATCTTGAAGGAGATGAAATTCTTAACTTATTAAACAACAATTTCCCTCCAAAAATTAGTAAAATTTTTGATGAAATTATAAATATAAGAAAAGAAATTATTCATGAAAGAACTGGGATAAGGTTTGATCCATTTTTAAGAACATACCCAATAGAAATAGATGATACTGAAATCCAAAGGATAATACTCGAACAATCATCAAAAAAAGAAAATGATATTTTTGACATTAAAAGGAATGCTGCAGTTGAATTAAACACAATTAAAAAGAAGGCTATTGAAGAAGTTAATGATGTTATAAAATTTGACTATGAATTCAGCTTAGGTAGTTTTGCATACGAATATGACTTATGCAGACCTGAATTCAGTGACGAAATCCAATTAGATGGAGCATTACATTTAGAATTAACACTTAAAAAGGATAAAGAACACATCCAAAAAGTAAATTACCAATTAACTCCAGAAGAAAATATTGCACTTTTAACCGGAGCAAATAGTGGTGGTAAAACAACATTACTTGAAACATTAACCCAAATATCAATAATGGCGCAAATGGGACTTCCTGTAAGTGCAAATAAAGCTAAAATTAAACTGTTCGATGAAATTTATCATTTCTCCAAAAAAAGATCACTTGATGCTGGAGCATTTGAATCATTCTTAAATGTGTTTATCCCAATTGTAACCACAAATAATGAAAAATTAGTACTTTTAGATGAACTTGAGGGAATAACAGAACTTGATGCAGCGGTTAAAATCATATCCACATTCATAGACATGATAAAAGAATCAAATTCATATGGTGTAATAGTTACTCATATGGCAAGAGAACTCATGAACTATACGGATATTAGAGTTGATGGTATCGAAGCAAAAGGATTAGATGAAGATTACAATTTAATTGTTGATAGAACACCTAAAATGAACTTCCTCGCTAAAAGTACTCCTGAGTTAATTCTAAAAAGAATATATGAAAAATCAGATGATAATTTAAAAGTAGTATATGCAAAAATTTTAGAAAAATTCTAAAGCATATCCTACTTGCTTTAAAATCCATAAAAAATACAATACAACTTTTTTTTAAAATAGTTAATAAAATCAGATAATATAATAATGAGCTTGCAGCGAAATGAAATTCCCATAGAAAAACCATAGTACACAAACAAAACACAAAAGGACTTCACTACTGGGA
>NZ_JBNMGD010000021.1:0-24923 GCF_050872065.1 Methanobrevibacter sp. | reverse complement strand
GGAGTATTTGTTTTTTGGTTTAGCATGATAAAAACTTTTACTCCACTTATTTATTAAATTTAACTATTTTTAGATAAAATTAAAAATTCCAAACCAATTTCATCAAAAAATTTCAAATCAACAAAGTTTTTGAAAGAGTCTGTTTTTTTTAGGCATTTGTTAATAAGCCCTCTTTTTCAGCAAATTCAATGAGTCGTGCATATGTGGGGTTATTTTTTAAGGTTTTTTTATTTCCAACGATTATTAATTTTCGTTTAGCTCTTGTTATGGCGACATTTAATCTTCTTAAGTCTTTTAAAAAGCCAATGTTGCCTTTATCATTGCTCCTAACAGTTGATATGATGATAATTTCTTTTTCTCTTCCTTGGAATCCATCAACGGTTTTTACTTCAACTGGAGTTTTATTTTGTATTAATTTTACTTGGTCTGCATATGGGCTTATTATTCCAATATCCTCTTCATTGATCCCATTATTTAAGTAGTCTTTAGCAATATTGATTACAATTTCAGATTCTAATGGATTTATCAGTGACTTTGAATCTCTTAAATGTTTTTCTTCATTGGTATCTGCATTTGAAGTATTAATAAAAAGTAATGCTTCTTCATGGTGATTTGGGCCAAGTAAATCATCAATTTTTATTTCATCAACACTTGTATCACTTTTTAATCCATTATTGTAAAATTCCCTGTTCGGGAATTTCATAAGCAACTTGTTCATTCTATATTGGATATTTAATAGCTGGGATTTATATGGATAAAGTTTAATTAATTCTTCAAACAATGTTTTTTCTAACTCTCTGGATTTTGGGCTTATAATTGTTGGAGGAAGTTGCTTGTGATCTCCGGCAAGTATAAATCTACGAGCTTTGGCTATTGGAATTAATATGCTGGGGATTGTTGCTTGTGATGCTTCATCAATAATTGCAACATCGAATTTGGTTTTAGCTATTGAGTCAAGGGCTGCTGATGAGTTTGTTGTGAGAATGACATCACTACATTCGATAATATCTCGAATTATTTTATTTTCTATTCTTTTTATATTGTCCTGTAATTCATCAATTTCCTGATTGTATTCAATCCACTGTGCCATTGATTTCATTTTTTCAGGATTAATTCCACGTCCACCTTTTCCTTTTGAAGCATTATGTAATATATCATAGTCACTATATCCTCTACGGAATTGGGGTGTTGGTTTTGTGTGGGTATTTCTTTTTTCTATTAGTTTGTCTATTTTTTGGTGAATCTTTTTAATTTTTTTATTTAGCTCATGTTTTTCAACTTTATAAGCTAAAGTTTTTGTAATATTATGTTTGGATACTCTTTGAGGGTGTCCAAGCCTTGTTAGATTTAGTTTTTTATTTTCCATTAATCTTTCCAGTATGTTGTCTACTGCAGCATTGCTTTCAGCTGTAGCTAATACTTTGTGTTTTTGTCTGGTTTCCTGTATGATTAATTCAACTAGTGTTGTTGTTTTGCCAGTTCCAAAAGGACCATGTATTAAGAAGAAGTTTTCACATGAAAGAGCATTCTCAATAACTATCTTTTGTGAATCGTTAAGAAAATCATCAATATAATCAATATATAGTGTTTTTTTATTTTTCTTTGGGTTTCTATCAGTTAAAATATATTCTAAGGCATCTTTTCCTTTTAAACTTAAATGCCTTAGATTATCTTCCATTCTCTTGAAAGTCACATCATTTGCATATAAATCAATTCGAACTTTCTTTTTCATAGCCCATTTTGGGATTCTCTTATCAAATGCGACTTTGATAAATCGATTTCCTTTTTCAGTGACTGTTCCTGTTAAATCGCTTCTTAGTGGATTATCAGTACTGATTAAAACCATATCTCCCACAGAGATTTCTGTTTCTATTTTTTCAGACCTTCCGAATTGAATAATTGTTAGTCCTAATTCTTTGCCGATAAATTTTCCTTTAACTTTATTTATGGCTCTACCTAATTCTTCTCGTTTTTTACCTGACATTGTGCTGATTTCATGAGTCATCAACTCTATTTCAGCTTCTCTTTCATAGTTAACAAGTCTAATTAGTCGTTTAATATATTTCTTCAAATTAATCCCTATTTTTAAATAGGGGTTATTATGTATAATTAATTATGCATTTTAAAAAGATAGATTCATTTGGAAATTTGGAGATGAGTTATATTTCAGATTTTTCTGGAGGTTACATTGCAAGAAATAAAAACATTTTAAAGCATTTGGAATTAACTCCTATTAACCTATTTATTTTAGAGAAATCTGTTTATGGCACACCGATTTTCAAGATGGGGGATAGTGGGAAGAAGATAATGATTCTATCTGGAATTCATGGAAATGAATTGCCTCCCCAAATAGCTAATCTATATCTGATAAATTATTTAATTAACAGTGAATTGAACAATACAATTTATTTAATTCCATTTGCTGCTCCGAAATCTTCCATGAATAATGAAAGAACTTTTAATTCGATTGATTTAAATAGAGCATCACATATTGAAAATTCAGTAAGCAATTTGATTGTGAAGTCAATTGAAAAGTTGGATATTTTTGCTGTGGGGGATTTCCATTCAACTGCTTTTAATTCTAATCCTGGATGTGAGTCTATTTTTTCATCAAAATCTCCAACTTCTGAAAGTTTTTTAATTGCAAATTATATTTCACGAGACATAGGTTCTGAAATGATTTCTTTTGATTTTGCAGGTTCTGCATATAAAGGTGCTGTTGAGGATGTTTGTAATTTAAATGGGATTCCATCAATTACATGTGAAGTTTTGTCTCCATTTGGTAATGTTGGAAGGGGTACTGTTGAGCGATCTTTTAGTCAAATGAAAAGTTTTTTATCTTATTTTGGAATTTAATATTACTTTTCAAATGCTCTTGGATTAATTACTTTTAATTATTATCTAAATAATAATTATAAGGTGATTTAAGTTGTCGTCTTATAAAGGACATTCTATATTTGCATTGTTACTTGCGTGCATGTTTTTTCACAGTCCTCTGTTAATTGCTTTAACAATAATTGGTGCAAATATTCCAGATTTTGATCATAAGTTCAAAAAGGACAATGTATATAAGATGATTATCTTGGGATTAATAATGTTCATATCACTTTATATACTTAAATTACCTTATTATGTTGGTTTAATTGTTGTATTTTTAGGTGTAACTTTTTATTTCTCTGAACATCGCAGTTTTACTCATTCACTCTTTGGGATATTAACATTAACTGCAGCAGTTAGCTTAATACTGATTTGGGGATTGCAGTTGATAACAACATTCACAACACTAAATGATTATTATATGATTTTAGCTATATTGATTGCTTTATTGGGCTTTTTATTTTTAAATAAAAAATTACTGTTGATTTTTTTACCAATATTTTTTATTTGTTTGTTTGTAGTCAAGACAGGGGACTTCACCTATATGGAAATTGTTTTAAGTTTATTTTTGGGATTGTTCTCACATATTGTTCTAGATTCATTTACTCCATCTGGAATTAAACTATTTGCTCCATTATCTTCAAAAAAGGTTTATAAAAGTTTTGGGTTAACTGTAATTTTTATTTTAGCAATTTTAGCTATCATGCTTCATGCATCCTGGTTATTTAAAATATTTGAAATCTATATTCAGTATTAATAGAATTGAGCTTTTTTGGAATTTATTGTTGCGATAATAATGAGTTTTTTTTATTTCGTGTTATTCTTCTTTAAATTTAATTTAACCTGATATTATGTTTATTTTCTTGTTTTTATATGGGTTAATTCCTTTTTTATTTTTTTAAAAAAATTATTACGCATGTTATTTATTTTTTATAACATTTCAAATAATAAATACATAACATTTATAATAAATAATCATGATAATTAATACTGTTATTATAAATAGTCAATTTTGACTTTTTTAATTATTAATGAAATGGAGCTTATTTAATGTTTTTGACTAGAATTGGTTATGGAATTATTTATTTCTTAGACCTTATTTATGAAATCTTTAAATCAACATTTAATGTTGCATTTTATGGGATTATGGGAAGAAATATTGATCCTGTTGTTTTTGATATTGAAACAGTTTTAGAAAGACCTGTTTCACAAACAATATTGGCAAATAGTATTTCTTTAACTCCTGGTACTTTGGCTGTTGATTTAGACAGTGAAAATAACATTATCAAAGTGGCTACTATTTCTCCAAGAAAAAAAGAGGATGTTATTCCTTTTGAACCATATATAAAGAAAATGTTGGAATAAATTTGTTTTTAACATTTTTCTTATAAAATAATCGAGTGAGATAGTATGGATATATTATTTGTTTCAAAATATTTGGTGGTTATAGCATTAATGATAATGATGTTAGCTGCATTAAGAGCAAGTGCTTATAAATTCACATCTATGGGGCTTTTAGGAAGCTCAATTGTGGTAAATGCATTTGCAGTTGCATTATTAATCGTTGGTGGATTATATAATCTTGAATTCTTTAGAGATATATCATTAGCTTTAATATTCTTTGGTTTTGTAGGTACTGTTGTATTTTCTGTAGTTTTAGGGGGTGGTGATGAATGATTGAGTATGTTCAGTCAATTCTTCTTATCATAGCAGCTATTTTAACTATAATTTCTGCAATAGGCCTTATTAGTTTGGATAAAGATACAAAGAATGTTGTTTATGCAAGAATTCATATTGTGGGTGTTTTCGATGTTGCATGTGTTATTGCAATGATTGCAATAGGTCAATATTTGCTTGCTGGAATTTACTTTATTCTAATGCCATTCATAGCACATGCAGTAGGTAATGCTTATTGGAAAAAAGAAGATAGAGAAAATAATTCAGATTTACAAATTATAGAAGAAGATGTAGGTGAAAACCATCCATTTTTACATCCTAAAGAAAAAATGCAAGCTTTAGAATTTGAAGATTCAGAAAAACTTAAAGTAGATGAAAGGTTTTCAGTAACTACATTAGAAATTGAAGAGGATGAGTAGGATGATAGAATTTATATTATGTTTAATAACAGTTTTAAGTGCCATTCTTGCTATTATCCAAAAAGACTTATTAAAAGCAGCGATTCTAACTGGATTTTCAGGTGGAGCTCTTTCGGTTCTTTTCCAAATATTATTGGCGCCTGATGTTGCTTTAACTCAAGCTATTGTAGGTGCTGCAATTGTGCCAGTATTCATTGCTTTAGCTGTTAAAAAAACTCAGAGGGTGGATAACTAATGGCACAAACTCAACTTGCGATATTATTGACTTCTGTTGCATTGATTGTTGTTGGTCTTTATTCTGCAATTTTTATTGATAATATCATAAAAAAGATAATCGGTATTAGCTTCATTGAAGAGGGAGCTAATTTGTTCATTGTTGCTATTGGATATAAAGCAGGTGGTGTTGTACCTATTTTGATGCCTGGTATGGACACTTCATGGTTTGCTTCAAACGCTGCATATCCATTGCCTTTCGGTTTAGTACTTACTAGTATTGTAATTGGTGCAAGTACATTGGCCGTCATGCTGTCTTTAGCAATGGTTCTTTATAGAAAATATGGTACTTTAAGTACTAGTGTAATGTTAGCAGATACATCAAAACAGGAGGAATATGATGAATGAATTAATTCCTCTTATGGTTGTCATTCCATTAATGGCAGCATTAATTATTAGTGCTTTTTCAAAATTCAATAAAGTCATTAAGATTTTTGCATTTGTTGTTGCAATTTGTCTTCCTTTAATTCCATTATTGTCAAATTATGGTCTCCATTACTTTGGAGGGTATCAACCAATATTGGATAATGTGACAAATTTCATGTATCATCCTGCAATTACTTATTCATTTTCATTCTTACAACAAGTATTTATTGCAATGATAGGTCTTTTAACATTTTTAGTTGTATTCATTTATTTAACTAAATATAAGAAAGTTTCAGGACCTTATTTGTTCTTGTTATTCTTAGGTACTGCAGCTGTTACTGCAATGTTTTTAACAGATGATATATTTCATATGTTTGTATTCTTTGAAATTTTAGCACTTGCACAAGTAGGTATAGTTGCAGCTTCATCAATTGATTACAGCTATGAAATGGCTTTGAAGTATATGATTTTAGGATCAATTGGAAGTCCAATAATGCTTTTAGGAATTGGATTCTTACTTGCATTAACTGGTAGTGTAAATATAACTGATATTGTTACTGCAGTTCATAGTGGGTTAGTTAATGTAAAATCTCCAGTATTTTTATTATCACTCGGATTAATATTCTTTGGATGGTTATATGCATCCGGTTTACCACCATTCCATACTATAAAATCTGGAATTTACTCAAAAGCAGAACCTCACGGAGCAGCTTTACTTCAGTCATTTACAGTCGCTTCAATGATTTCAATTGTATTAATAATGTTTAGAATATATTCAGTATTACCAATATTTGAAGTCCTCATAGTGTTCTTCTCTATCTTAGCTATGGTATTGGGTGTTTCACTTGCATTAACCCAAACAGACTTCAGGAGAATGATTGGATTTTTAGCTGTTGGAGAATTAGGTTTCATTGGTTTAGGTATTGGTCTTGGAACTAACTTTGCAATTACTGCTGGACTTTTCCAAGCATTAAATGAAATTATAATTACTGCATTGTTATTCATTGGATTTGGTGCGATAGTTGAAGCAACAAATGAAGTGGATACACGTAAACTTGGTGGTCTTTTAGCATATCATCCAAAAGTAAGTATCATGCTTTTAATTGGTGGTTTAGCTATGGCAGGTGTTCCACCATTAAGTGGTTTCCAATCTAAATTAATGCTTGTTCAAGCGTCTTTAAGTTGTGGATTCCCTGAACTATCAATTTTAGCAATTATGGTAAGTATTGCTACATTCATGGTATTTGTAAAAACATTTTATACAATGTTTTTAAAACCAAAACCAGTTGAATTAGATGTTGAAAATAAAGAGGTTCCTCGCGCTATGGTATTTGCAATGGGGATATTATTAATATTGATCGTGCTCTTAGGTTTATTCCCAGATATTATCGTACAAGGGATTTCTAGCTTTGTAGGGGGAATATTATGACATTATATGACAAAATATTTGGTGTTGTAAAACAATTCAGAAAATTGTTTTCACCAGGGCCAGTGACTAATGTGGATGTTTCAGGTAGTATTTCAGCAGAAATATTTTTAATTGTTTCATTAGTTTTAGCGACTTTGTTATTGAGACATATAAGTATTTTACTTGCAGGATTAGTTGCTTTAATTACAGCAGTTGTTTTAATTGTAAATATTCCACTTATCCCAAAGTTTAAAATTGAACAAGAGGATTCTCTGGATAAAATGCTATTTTATTCAATAGTAACACTTGCAATTATATGTGTAGTTATGTATTGGGGTGGTAATCTTGTCTAATCACACATCAGTCCGTAATTTAATCGTAGCAGTAATGACAGCAATATTCTCTGTTACTTTGTTTGATGCTGTATTTCATTTAAGTAGCATGATTAATGCGGGTGTAAGTAATATTTATAATGTTTTAGGAACTCAAATAGCTCCAAATATGGTAACTGTTGTCATCTTTGATTTCAGAGCTTATGATACATTGGGAGAGTCAATCATATTGTTGACTGCTGCTTTAGTAGTTTTACTTGTATTTGGTAGAGGATTATTGGGGGATAGAGAATGAGTCAAGGTAGTATGATTTTAAAATTAGTCTGTTTACCTATTTCATTGATATTGATTTGTTTAGGTATAATGACTATTCTTGGAGGACATATAACTCCTGGAGGAGGTTTCCAAGGTGGTGCTATGATTGCAAGTGGAGTCATATTATCAATTCTTGTATATGGATTAGGTAATTCTCCATTAGAATTCTCACATGCATATATTGAAGTTCTTGAGTCTATTGGTGCATTAGGATTTATTATTTTTGGGTTAATAGGATTATTTGTAGGAGGATTTTTCTTATACAATGTTGGTACAGATTTATTGAATGTTGTACCTTCTGCAATTCAAAATGTGTTCCATTATCCTGATGTTACTAATGCTGGAATTATTCCGTATCTTAACATATTTGTGGGATTGAAAGTATTTGTAGGTTTATCTGCAATTGTTATTGCATTTGCTGGATTTAAAAAAATTACTGAGGAGAATGAATGATGTTAAGTTTAGGACCAATCATATTTGGAATAATATTTGGTGTAATTATTGGATCTCAAATCAAGCTTAATAACTGTGATTCAGAGTTTACTTTAGCATCATTTGTAATAATAATTATTGCAGGAATCATTGTAGCATGGCAATCTGGAAATTATCCATTTTATACAGATTTACCAATTTCAACTGCATTTGTAGCTGCTTTAATAGGAATTTTTGTAGGCAAACTACTATTTGCAAGGAGTAAATAAGGAGTTTTTATAATGTTTTTAACAACTAATACATGTGAAGGAAAAAGGGATTGTATTAATCAATGTCCTACAAAATCTATTAGATTTATCAATGGAAAGGCATTTAGTTGTCTTACTTGTGGAATATGTTATGAAAACTGTCCAAATGATGCTATATTCCAAAATGGTTATGGAGGATATGTTGTAGACAGGGCTAAATGTAATGGCTGTGGAATG
This sequence comes from Methanobrevibacter sp., assembly GCF_050872065.1. Lineage (GTDB taxonomy): Archaea > Methanobacteriota > Methanobacteria > Methanobacteriales > Methanobacteriaceae > Methanocatella. The sequence goes on along the minus strand of NZ_JBNMGD010000021.1, from coordinate 16,339 downwards.
TGCATGTACAATTGTCCTATTGATAATATTAATATTGAAGATGGGATTGTATATGGTATTTGTTCCCGTTGTGGTGTTTGTCAGGAAGTTTGTTCAAACCGTGTTGATGGATATGAGCTTGAAAAAGATAAACAATTAAATTTGATTAGATCATTACAAATTCTTAACCCTCCATTAAACAATGTTCCACACAAAAAAGAAAGTGAAACTAAAGTAGTTATAAGAGGTTACTTTGGAACTGATGCTGATAAATGTATTTTATGCGGAAGATGTCAGGAATATTGTCCTACTGGGGCTATTCATGTTAAAATTGATAGGGATGAGGGAATTTGCAGTGGATGCAGATTATGTGAGGATGTTTGTCCTAATGATTCAATGAATAAACATCAAATTGTTAATAAAACATCATGTACACTTTGTCTTAACTGTATGAAAGCATGTCCTCATAATGCAATTTCTGTTGATAACTTTGAAATTGCTGTCAATAAATTGAATCAAAAACCTAACGGTTCAATTATTTCATGTTTGAACTGTGGATTATGTGCTGATTTATGTGAAAATGAATCACTTAAACGTGCGGATAATAATAAATTAAGATATGATCCAACATTAGATGCAGAAAATTCAAATCATGAGGTAGTTATTGCTCATTGTCCAGTTCATACATTAGTTGAAGATGATGAAATGTTCATTTATAATGAGCTTAATGAAGAAGAATTACCTACATTGTCTGGATTCTGTGTATCTTGTGGAAAATGTTTCCAAGTTTGTAATGAAAATGCTCGTCAGTTCATGACTTATTCTTGGGATGGAAAAGTTTCACAGGATTGTATATCTTGTGGAATTTGTGTTGAAGTATGTCAGGAAGAAGCAATTACACTTAACAGAGGAAGCATATCTGTTGATTTAGATAAATGTATATTATGTGAAAATTGTGCAGTACATTGTCCTGTTGATGCCATTCCTAAATCTACAAGTTATAAAAATGAGATTAAAGATGGATTCAATTTCATTGAACAAAAATTATGTATGCATTGTGGATTATGTTATAAAACCTGCTCATATGATGCAATTGAAAAAATTGACGGTAATTTCGTGGTTAATGAAGAAAATTGCATATATTGTGGTGCATGTAAGAATGCATGTCCTGCAAGAGCATTTTTATTTGAAAGAAATTTTAAAGATTCAATGAGGGTATTTAAATGGGAAATTTAATTAAAATAGCTTTAGAGGGAGCATTTACTAACTTTAAAAGAATCTTTTTTGCAGCTGATAGAGTTACTGATATGGATATGAAGAAACAAATAGCAACTCTTTCAGTGGGAGTAGATGACAGAGTTGATGAAAATGCATGTATCGGATGTTCTGGTTGTGCTAATGTATGTCCGACCAATGCAATTGAGATGAAATCATTAGCTCATCCTGTTAAATTAACTAAAGGTTGGATTAAAGATCAAGTGCCTGAAATTAACCTTGAAAGGTGTGTTGTATGTTATTATTGTCATGATTTTTGTCCAATATTTTCACTTTATGGGCAAAAAGGAGCTGTTCATCCATCTTGTGTAGGAGATCAGGAAGTAAATGTTTCAGAATTCCTTGAACAACCATTTAAAATATCCGATGATAAGCTCAAATTTATTGCACAATATTTATCAGATAAAACAGTATTAAAAAATAAAGAGGATGGTGATTAGATGGGAATTAAATCATTTTCAAGAGCAAGAGCAATACATATCATGTTAGTTTATACTGGTGGATGTAATGGATGCGATATTGAAATAGTTAATTCAATATTATCACCAAGGTTTGATGCTGAACAATATAATGTGTTTTTAACTTGGAATCCTCGTGAAGCTGATGTTTTAGTTGTAACAGGACCAGTTACACATTTAAATAGAAAACCATTAGAAGCAATTTATGATGCTATTCCTAATCCTAAATTAGTTGTAGCTGCAGGAAGTTGTGCTTTAATGGGTGGAGTTTATAAAAATTGTTTTGGAGATATTCCTTCAGAGGAAATCGAAGGGCCAGTTGATAATATCATACCTGTTGATGCGAAAATTCCAGGTTGTTCTGTAAGGCCACAAGATGTTTTAGCTGGGGTTGTATCACTTTTACCTACATTATTAGATGCGGATTAGAGAGGGATTTATATGGATGAAAAAGTACCAACAAATAATATTATTGAAACGGAAATTCCAATGGGTACAGTTCACCCTGCTGCATTGGAACCATATAGAGTAAGGTTTTTTGTTGAAGATGAGATAATTCAAGAAGCTGAAATTACTATTGGTGTTAATCATAGGGGAATAGAAAGAATCATGGAAGGTCTTCCTGTTCAAAAGGCAAATGCACTTACTGAAAAAATTTGTGGAATTTGTTCTAATTCACATGTATGGAATTCATGCAGAACCGCTGAAATTGGTTTAGGTATTGAAATTCCAGAGAGAGCTACTTATATTCGTGTGATCATGGGTGAACTTGAAAGATTACACTCACACTTTTTGTATTTAGCTCATGGTTGTGAAGTATTGGCTCACGAAACATTTTCAATGAGAGTATTCTATTTAAGAGAAATAGTCATGGAATTACTTGGAATGATTGGAGGAAACAGAGTTCAATATGGTTGTTCTGTTTTAGGAGGAGTAAGACCTAGATGTGAATTAGATTCTAACAAATTACAAAGGATTAAAGAGGACATGGATAAACTTGATGATGGTCTTTCAGATTTTGCTGATAGATTTGTCGCAGATCCAATTGTATTGTCAAGGATTACTGGTGTAGGAGTATTACCACAAAAACAAGCAATTAAATTAGCTGTAACTGGCCCATCTCTTAGGGCTACTGGTGTTGCAAGAGATTTAAGAACTACCATGTTTGAGTATGATGATTTCGATTATAATGTAGTAACCCAACCTGATGGTGATGTAAAATCTAATTTATTGATGAGAGTTTTAGAATCATTTGAATCAATTAAAATCATAAGGCAAGCTATTGCAAATATTCCTGATGGTAAATTAGTTAATAATGATTGGGAAATGTTTGATACTGATGGAATTTCTGAAAGTTATATTGAAGTTCCAAGAGGAACATTATATCATTCTTATGCATTAGAAACCGGTAGAGTAAGACATTGTATCATTAGAACTCCTTCAATGGCAAACATTGGTGCAATGCAATATGCATGTATTGGTAATCATCTTACAGATGGTCAATTATGTATAGTACAATGTGATCCATGTTTTACATGTACTGATAGGGCAATTGAGGTAATTAGGAGATAGATTATGTATTCAAATATAATTACTAATCCAATAGTTGCAGTAATTCTTACAGTGGTTGTTTGTTTTGTAATTTCAACATTGCTTCCAGGTATTGAAAGAAAATATATTCATGCAAGAATTCAACAAAGGGTTGGTCCATTAGTATTTTCTCCAGGAATTATGGCTCCACTTAAATTTTTATTTAAGGAAGATGTTGAAGTTTCATCTCCTGTTCCAAAATTATATAAAAGTTTACCAATAGTGTGCTTCATTGTGGTTTTATGTGTGTTAATTGCATTAACTCCACAGGCTTATAAAATCCCCGCACTTGCAAGTTTAGTGGCTATTGTTGGATTTTTAAAAGTAGAAGAAATATGCTATGTATTGATGGGAGCATTATCAAAATCTGTAATGTCTGTTAGAATGCCTTTCCCTGATCGTGTAAAAGGAGCAGCTCATTTAAAAGCTCCATTATCTTTTATTGAAGATATGAGTGCAAAAAGGTCTTTAAGAATGATTACTTATGGATCTTTTCCATTGTATTTGGCATTGTTTGCTCCAGTAACTGCTGCTAGGAGTATTTTCTTAGAGAATATTGTTGCTTTCCAACAGGTGCATGGTCCATTCTTATTTACAATATCTGGTGGAATTGCTGCTATTGTATTTTTCATAGGTTATATGATAACTTTAAATGAATATCCATTTTCCATTATTAAGGCTAAATCTGATGTTATCGAAGGACCATATATGGAATATGCTGCTAAATATAGGTCTATTGTCTTTGTAACTAGAGGATTTTTCATGTTTGTACTTGGTGCTGTATTTTCAGTACTATTCATTGGTGTTCCTCCAAACATTTTTTCACTAGGAATTCTTGTTAATATTGCTGTTACTTTAATTTTTGTATTTATGATGGGTATTTTCTCAGCATTCGCACCAGTATTTACAAACAAGCAATTATTACCAACAATTTTAGGAGCAACATTACTTGGTATATTATCTATCGTACTTGGATTATTATAGGGGGAATTATTTATGAAATTTGTTATGAGACCATATCATATAATAAGTCTTGGAGGATACATTGTTGAATGGGATTTCCCTTATAGGGATCTTATTATTGTTAATAAAACTTCTGAACCAATTAAAATGGAAATTCCAGTTTTTGATGAAGAATGGATTCAAGAACATAGGGATTTAGGGCTTGATGTCATTCCAGTTACTAAAAATGATAATTATTTAAGCATGTGGAAAAGAGCCCATGCTGAATTAGATAAAGTAAGGCCAAAAAATGAGTGATTATACATTAACTATTAAATCTGATGAGAAGAAAGGTGTATTAGACGATATTACTGATGTTATTACTGAATATGGGGCAAATATCAGTTATGTTCATCTTTTTGTTGAGAAGAACAATATGGGTTCTATTAATCTTGAACTTGAACATGTTGAAAACATTGATGATTTAATCGAAGATTTAAAAAAGATCGAGGAGATTAAATCAGTTGAGTTACATGGTTCACAATTGGATATTTATGGTAAACGTATAATTATTGTTGGTGGTGGAGTACAAGTATCTCAAGTAGCTATGGGTGCAATCACAGAAGCAGATAGGCATAATATACGTGGTGAGCGTATTAGTATTGATACTATTCCATTGGTTGGTGAAAAATCATTAGCTGAAGCTATTGAAGCTATTTCTAGGCTTCCTCGTGTCGGAGCTTTAGTTTTAGCCGGTTCACTAATGGGTGGTGAAATTACTCGGGCTGTTAAAAAAGTTAAGAATGAAAGTAATTTGGTTGTAATTTCACTTAATATGCCAGGTAGTGTAACTAAATATGCTGATTTAATAATCACTGATCCTGTTCAGGCAGGTGTTTTAGCGGTAATGGCGATTGCAGATACTGCAGCATTCAATATTGAACGTTTAGATGGTAATATTCGTTTTTAATTAAATTGAATATTATCCACTATTTTTCCATACAAATTTTTTCATATTCACATTTCATACATTTTTTAGAATTTTTATTGATGTTTGGGATTTTTTTATTTTCAATTATTTCTTTAACTTCTCGTATTACATTGAATAGTGATTTTCTAAGGTTAACATCCATTACAACTGGTCGTCTATCTCCAATTTTTTTATAATCAACAAATCCTACAAACACTTCTGTGTCAAATTCTTCTTCAAGAAGGATTGCATTTGCAACAAGTTCAATAGCATCCTGGTCCCAAACACCTTTTATTGGTGGATTTGAACTTTTAATGGATATTGGATAATATTTTCCATCAATTATTTCTATTTTATCACATATTCCAATTAATTCAAGCTGTGGGTCTTTAATTAAATAGGAATAAATACAATTGGGAAAAAACATTTCACTAATATTAAACCCATCTTTATTTAATATGGTCATTGCTTTTTTAGATTTGATACTTAATGTTTTTATGTTGAAATATGTTTCATCGTTTATTTCGTCAATTTGTTCGGTGGTAATTTCCATATTTGAAGATTTCATTGATTCTGTTGTGTTTTCTATGTATTCGTAAATATTTTGGGATAATATTTTTTCAATTTCTCCTAAACTCATGGTTCTTTTGATTTTACGAATATTTTTCTGCATTAAATCTTGAATGTCAATTTTTAAGTTTTTAATTTCCAAATAACAATTATTTTCGTTGTTTTCATCGATATCAACATGTGTTTTCAGATATAAACTCATTGGACAGTACATGTGCATTTTTATTGAAGATATGTTAATCATATTTTTGCCTCTTAAATTCAGTATAATTACTTAGAAATTATTAATATAAATAAATATGGCTTTTAAACTCTTAAATTTTATTAATACATCTAAATATTATCTATATGCACAGTATATTAATTTTAAATGATTTTTTTAATGAGGTATTTGAATTGTTGTCTGTTAATAAAACTCGAGTTTAATAATATATTTTAATCATTTCTAGGAATGGCGAATTGGGTTATAAATTCTTTAAAATACAGAATCTTGTTTTAAAAATAAAAAAAGTAAATAGCTAATTATTTAGCTATTCATTTAATTCTTCATTGTAGTAGTCTTTATTTTTCGCAGGTAACTTAGCAAATATTATTGGTAATATAATTAATACTGCACTCAATATTACCATAATGACTAATCTCAGACTATCTGAGCTTGTTATTGTAGAATAAGCTCCTTGAATCCATAAGACTGCGATACAAATAGGTAAAATAAATTTAATTACTACTTTCCAAGTTTTACCTACTTTGATTCTTGAATCTTTATTTAAAGTTTCGATTAATTTATCGAAGTCATAAATCCAACCGAAGATTATACATTCAATAAAGATTGCAAGTAATAATGCAAAGTTGTTTAAGAATGCATCGAACGCTCCAAGTATTGTACTTCCAAGGCTTGTGGCAAAAATTATTGAAATTATGAATCCTGCAATACAAATCATTGTAACAGCTTTTTTACGTTTAATATCGAATTTTTCAGAAATTGCATATGTTGCTACTTCTAGAAGTGCAATTGTAGATGTAATTCCTGCAAATAGTATACATATAAAGAATAATGGTCCTATAATTGATCCCATTGTTCCCATGGTATTGAATACTTGGGGGAATACTACGAATGCAAGACCACTTCCTTCAGTTACTAATTCATTAAATGGAATTCCTGTTGACACTACCATGAATCCTAAAATTGAGAAGATTCCAATGGAATTAAATACTTCGAAGGCAGAGTTTGAAAATGCTACTGTTATTGCACTATCAACTAATTTTGATTTTTCTGGCAAGTAACTTGCATAAGTCATTGCAATTGCCATACCTAAACTAAGTGAGAATACAATTTGTCCAAATGCAGCTAGCCATACATTTAAATCGGTTAATGCATTCCAATCTGGGGTAAATATTTGCATATATCCACTTGATGCTCCAGGCAAAGTTAATGAGAATATGACAATTATTACCACTATTAAACAAAGTACAGGTAATAGAATTTTACTTACTTTTCCAATTCCTTCATTCAAATCTCTTTTTACAATGAACCATATCATGAACCAAATAGCAGCTACTGATGCAAGTACGATAGGGACGATTTGGAATATTCCAGTTATTGAGTTTGTTGATTGTAATACACTGTGGGTAAAGAATGCATCGGGATTTGCTCCCCATGCTTTTGTAAAACTTAAAAGAACATAAATTAAATCCCATCCTACAACACAAATATAGTATGTTGTAATTAAAAATACGATTAGTACAATAAACCACGCTATTGGTTCTAATTTTTTACTTATTGAGAATAGTATTCTGCCGATAGATTTCTTAAATCGGAATCCAACTGCATATTCTACTAGTACAAAGGAAATTCCCAGTAGGAATAATGATATGATGTATGGAATCATAAATGATCCCCCACCATTGGAATATAAAACATTTGGGAAACGCCAAATGTTTCCAAGTCCAACAGCTGAACCAATCATAGCCATCATGAATGCAAAATTACTTTCCCATTCTACCTTTTTTTCACTCATTTTATCACATTAAATAATAACATTATTACTTTGTATCTTGATGTTTATAATTGATTGGATTTTTTTAACTTATTTCTTTCAGTTTTGTTTAGGAATATTGAATAATTATTTTATTTTATCTACTCTATTAAATTATTATTCAATTGAAAATCCAGAAGTTTTTGAAAAGATATGTAATAGGTTCATTACCTCTTGTTAATATTTTAAAAAAGAATAGTTTGTTCTTTAAAACTCCATATTGTATGAGACTAGTCATTAGCTTGAACTAGGTAAAAATAATCTTCTATTGTTGATAGGATTTATTTTAAAAAATAGTTGGGAGTATAAACTCCCGATTTATGCAGGGCTTTCTTTAAGTTTCAAGTATTCATCAATTGCTTCACGATTGGTTCCAACAACAATTCTATAATAATCGTCTTTTCCTTGAGTGATAACTTTTTCTACTCTGCCTTTTGCGATTACGTGTTCTCCATCAATTACTTCACCAGCATAAGTGTGTGTAAATGAAACGACTTCTTTGATAGGTGCTTCAACACCATCTAATATTTTTAGATTTTCAATAGTGTATGATGAAGGATTATCAAATGCACCAAGTGCACTTACAATATCACATTCAATTTTAGCAATTCCTTGAGGTTCATAAACAGTATCTCCCCAAGTTCCTTCAATTTCATTGTAATCTTTAGTAGCTAAAATATCAAATAGAGTCCCATTAATTGTTCCTCTATTTGCTTTTCTATTTTCATACCATCTAAATTCTTCTTTAGTTAAACTTTCATCACTCATTCTTTTATTATATACAAAATCCCAATAATCATCTGTAATACCTTTGACTGTGATATGTTTATCAATTTCTTCGATATAAACTTCTTTTCCTCTGTGTTCTTTAAATGTTGATATTGCTCTTCTGTGATTTTCAAGACCATATACCACAAAGTCTAAGTCTGAAACATCACTTTTCTGAAGGCCGGGCAGAATAGAACCTGAGATTCCTAAATGATCATAAGGGATATTTGCAACGAAATGGAAAAAATCAGCAACATCCATTAATTTTGCAATGAGTTCTGGATTTTTAACTTCTCCACCATTATCAAAAGTATCTTTAATATCTGAAAGTCTTTTTTCAGGTTTGATTATTCTTTTAACTTTTTCTAGTGGTACTCCCATCATTTCGACATTTGTAACATCACAAAAATATAAATAATCAGGATGGTTTTCTCTTAAGTATTCGTAAGCCTCTATGGATCCTACTTTTCTGTATTTTTTACCATCTTTTTCCCTATCTCCTTCAGGATCTGGGATATATCTTAAAAATGAAATCACTCTGTCTTTTGGATGGATATAATTTGTTGATGCAAAATATAAATCGTCACTTGTGTAAATAAAATCTCTTGTTCTTACCTGTTCCATTTTATTATCTCCTAATTAAATTATTTTATAAGACATCTTTAAATTAATTTTTCATTTAATCTTAATATTTATATAAAAATATAATCTTAAATTAGTTTATGTCTATTATTCATAAACATATTGATGAAATATTTGAATATGATGGAAGTCAAATTAATCCGTCTTGGGCTTTTCAAGAGTTTGGAATTTATGGTTCCTCAATTATAAGTTGGATTGGTCCAGTCAATATCACTCCAGATAACTTAAAGGATTTTGCTGATGTGGGATTGGAGATAAAATCTAATTATATGGTTAATTTCATCTGTGAATTCTTCGATCAGCAACCTCCAAATATGAGGATTGCTTATCTAAGACAAAGGCTTCTTGTAATGATTTTTAGGGAGATTCTTACTGAATATGGAATTGAAACTAAAAGGGAAGGTGATGATATTTTTGTAGATGGTGGAAAGTTATCTATTTCAATAGCTAGTATTTCTTTAAGTTCTGCAAAAATACATTTCGCACTTAACTTGGAAGATAAAGGAACTCCCGATGATGTTGAAACAATTGGATTATGCGATATTAAAGATGAAAATGGAACTCAAATTTTTAATAATGATAATTTATTAGATTTGATTAATGAAATTGTATCCAGATTTATTGATGAGTTAGAAACAATTGAAAATGATATAAGTAAAACAAAGGTGTTAGGATGAAAATTTTAGTTAATGGGATTCAATCAAATTTAAGATTCTCATCTGCACATGTAATTCCTGGTCATGAATCCTGTGGTTTTATTCATGGTCACTCTTACTTTGTAGATGTTGAAATTGAAGGTGAAAGAGCTGGAAAATTCGAATTTGTAGTTGATTTTAAGGATGTAAAAGGTTTTACAAAAGCAATTTGTAATGAACTTGATCATAGATTATTGATTCCAGTTTTCAATGATTTAATTGATTTTAAAGAGTTTGATAAGGAAAATGACTCAATTGAGAAGTTAAAAGAAAATAAATCTATTCATTTTAAAATAGATGGTAAAGGATATTCAATTCCTTCCGTGGATTGTGTATTATTGCCTTTACCGTATACTTCTGCAGAAGAGTTATCAAAATACTTTGCTGAAAATTTGGCGGAAAAATTATCAGAGTCTTATGATAACTTAAAATATGTTGCAGTTTGTGTTAATGAAGGCATTGGTCAAGGTGCAGAATATAGGAAAGATTTATAATGAAAGCTCCAATAATAGAAATATTTTCAAGTTTTCAAGGAGAAGGCCTTTTAATTGGTGAAAGGCAAATTTTCGTCAGATTTGCAGGTTGTAATTTAAATTGTAATTACTGTGATACGGTGAATAGTAAATCTGAAAAATCAGGAAAACTAATGACGCCTGAGGAAGTTTGTGAGAGAATCAATAAAATTTTAACTCCTGATTGTAAGACAATTTCATTTACTGGTGGAGAACCTAGTTTGTATCCTGACTTCATTTCTGAGGTCAGCAGGAATTTTAATTTAAATATAATGCTTGAAACAAATGGTACTTTGCCGGAGAATATTGATTCAATTGATAAATTGGACATTGTTTCGTTAGATATTAAATTACCTGAACATTTTGATAATAATTTTAATGAGGATATTTTATTGAATGAGATTAAATCACTAAATTTATTAATGGCGAAGTTCATAAAGGTATATTGTAAAGTAGTCATATTGCCTTCAACGAAAATAGAATCATTTAAAGAGGTAGTTGAAAAATTATCAAAAAATATTTCAAACAAAAGCAACCTTAAAATAATTATCCAACCGTCAAGTCCTTTAAATGACTGGGAAGATATTAATTCTAGATTATTTGAGTATTCTGAAGTTGTTGGACAATATTTTGATGTTTCCACCATTCCTCAAATTCATAAAATATTGAATATTGAGTGAGTTTTGTTTTTGATATTTTGATTTTATTTTTTTGATGTGTGATTTGATAATAGAGGTGTGTAAATGAAAGATAAAACATCCATTAATAGAAAATCAAATACTGGAGCAGTTGAACATGTGACTAAAGTTCACGATAGAGAAGGAGATATAATGGCTATTGCAACTAAAGATGTTATTTCCATTCCTCCAACTAAATCTATTAAGGATACTGCTAAAGTAATGATGCAACATGAGTTTAGAAGATTACCAATTACCGATCCAGGTTCTGGTAAATTATTAGGTATTGTAACTGTAATGGATATATTAGATTTCTTTGGTGGAGGAAAAAAATTTAACATTATTGAGAATAAATACGAAGATAACTTCTTAGCAGCAATTAATGAACCTGTTAAAGAGATTATGTCTCGTGACTTAATTACATTATCTACAAAAGCTTCAATTGGAGAAACTATAGGTGCAATGTTAGATAACCAAGTAGGAGCTGTTCCTCTTGTTGATGAAAATGGAAAACTTGCAGGAATTGTAACTGAGAGAGATATTTCATTATCTTTAGCTGGTATTGCAGGTAAAGAAACTGTGCATGAATACATGAGTCCTAAAGTATTTACTACTACTCCAGGTACACCATTGGAAAGTGCATGTAAAATAATGGTTAGAAATGGTTTAAGAAGAATTCCAATTGTTGGTGGTGAAGCTGACATTTCTAATGCAAATAAAAAATTATTAGGTATTTTAACATCAACAGATGTAATTAGATTCTTAAATGCAAAAGAATTATTTGATAATTTAAATTCAAATTTAGCTACTGATGTTTTAAAAACTACTGTATCAGAAATTATGGTTAGAGACCCAATTACAGTAGAACAAAAAATGACTATAGGCGAATTATGTGAGTTATTCGCAGAAAGAAACATTGGTGGTGTACCAATTATTAAAGATGATACAATTATAGGTATTATCACAGAAAGAGATGTTTTGAACTCAGTTAGAAGAGCATAAGTGTATAGATAAGGAGATGATAATCATGCAAATTAAGAATTTGATGTCTGAAAATTTAATTACAATAGACAAAGATCAAAATCTTTCTGATGCATTAAGATTATTACGCAAACATAATGTTTCTCGTTTGCCTGTAACAAATAATAAAGAACTTGTAGGTATCGTTTCTGAAAGGGATATTGCTAACAAACTTGGATCTTCAAAATCTGAAAGCATGCCCGCATCAAGATTCCATATTTCATCTGTAATGGTTAAAGATGTAATCACTGTTTTAGAAACAATGCAATTAGGTGATGTAGCAGAATTGATGCTGGAAAATGGTATTGGATCAGTTCCTATTGTATCTGATGAAGGTATGGTTGGAATTGTTTCTAAAGCCGATTTTGTAACTCTGGCTAGTGGAATTGCATTTGATAAGATAACTGTAAAAGAAGTCATGTCTAATGATGTAATTGCGGTTGCTCCAAGTGATAGATTAATTCATGCAAGGAGACAGATGCTTAATGCTAATGTTGGGAGAGTACCAGTTATAGAGGATGATGAACTTAAGGGAATTATTACCTCTAAAGATTTAATGAGAGCATTCATTGATTTTAGAAAAAATGTTCCTGAAAAATATCAAAAATCTCAAATTAAAGAGGTTCTTGTTGAGGAAATTATGTCTTCAAACCCATCTTCTGTATCTAAAGAAATGTCAATCAGCGAAGTTTCTAAAATTATGATTGAAACAGGATACAATGGTTTACCTGTTGTTGAAGAGGGTAATGTCATTGGTATTATAACACAAACAGATATATTAAGACTAATTGCAAAATTAGAATCTTAATATTTTTATTTTTTTTTAAGGGTATGAATATGCCAGTAATCTCATTTTTAGGGCCTAAAGGAACATTTACTCATGAAGCGGCTAATATGCTTGGAGGTAATTTGATTCCATATTGTACTATTCCTGCAGTTTTGGAAAGTGTTGTTAATGATGAATCAGTATATGGTGTTGTTCCAATCGAAAATTCAATTGAGGGGCCTGTTGGAATCACATTAGATTCTTTAGCACATAAATTTGAATTGAAAATATTTGATGAAATTATCATTCCAATTAATCAAAATTTAATGGTAAATCCTGGAACTAAAATGGAAGACATCGAGGATGTTTATTCTCACTCTCAAGCAATCGCTCAATGTCAAGAGTTTATTATTGGGAATAAAATTCAACCTCATTATGTAGTAAGTACCGCTAATGCTGCTAAAAATATTGTTGGTCATAAAAATAAAGCAGCTATTGGAAATTCAAAAGCAGCTGAATTGTATGGTTTAGATATAATTAAACCAAATATCCAAGATAATGATAATAATGAAACAAGGTTTGTTGTCATATCAAAAAATGATCATGAACCAACCGGTTTTGATAAAACTTCTATTATATTTTCTATTTATGAAGATAAACCGGGTGGATTATATGATATTTTGGGAATTTTTCAAAAGAATAATATTAATTTAACTAAAATTGAGTCTAGGCCTTCTAAAAAAGGATTGGGTAAATATTTGTTTTTTGTTGATTTTAATGGACATAGAAATGATGATATTATTAAAAATATCATTGACCAAATCAAAGATAAAACTTATTTTCTAAAAGTTTTGGGTTCTTATCCTGAGTTTAGGTAAACTATAAATTACTGTTTTAATATAAAATTATATTATAATGATTCAGGGAGGGTAGGAATGCCAAGTGATAGAGATAAACTTCTAAGAATTATGAATAGTTTGGAACATGATTATCGTTCTGGAAGGATTTCTCCAGAGAAATATAGTTATTTTCGTTCTAAATATGAAGATAAATTAAATTCTATTGATGCAAAAGAAGCTACTCAAAGGATTAGATCTATGCAAGGTAAATCTAATCAAACTACTCAAATTAAAAGAAGTAGGAAATCTACCAAAAATGAAAAGGAAGAAAAGCAAGATTTAGTCCAAAAATACATTATTGATCCTAAAAATGGTGATGCTAAATATAATAAAAAAGAAAAAAAACAGATGAGTAGTGGAACATTTAAATTAGTATTGTTATTAGTATTAGTTGTGGCTTTCACAGTTGGTGTAGGTTATGGAGTTTTTAATTTGGATTTCAATAGTGTTTCTGAGACATCTGCTGTGGCTATAGTTCAAGATACTGCATTCCCTGATATTACTGAAAATATTAATAATACTACAAAGACTGTAACAGCTTCATCTAATGAAGATTACTCTACCAATGATTCCGATGTAGAAACTACCGAGGATTCATCAACTTCTGATTATTCTTATGATAGTTCAAGTAGTTCTGATTATTCTGATAGTAGTTCCAGTGATTCTGATTATTCTGGTGGTGAGTCTAGTTCAGGCAGTTCTTCAAGTGGAGATTCCGGTTCTGGATACGAGGGAGAGAATGGAGGATAATAATATTCCTATTTAAATGGTGATTGTATGAAAAATAATGTTTTTAAAAGAAGTATAATAATTATTTCATTTATATTACTGCTTATTTGTGCATTTTCATCTGTTAATGCTGAAGAAGATAATTCAGATATTACTATGATGACTTTATCTAAAGGAGGTATTGTTATTCATTATCCTTCTAATTGGGGTTATTCTGAGTCCAACTCCAATTATTCTATCATGTCAATATCTAAGTTGGATTCAATCGATTCTGCTGGTGTAGGTCAAGTAAATATTAACTTTGAGAAAAAAGCTGTTCAAGGGGATTTTTATACTTTTTTAAATAGTACATATAACTCAATGCAAAAAGATTCCTCTTTTAATTTGTCATCTTCTGGAGAAGTTATGATAAACAATATTCATGCATATGAATATGTGTATTCTTCTAATCAAAATGATACTATAAAAGCCCACAAAGCTGTTTGGTTTGAAAAAGGAGGACAAGCTTATGTTATGTTATATAGTGCACCTATAGATGAATTTGAAGATAATGTATATGTATTTGATTATATTTTATCTGACATTCAAATTACATAATTAGTATATTGGAGGATTATTATGATTGTATTATGTGTTACTGGTAGTATTGCAGCTACTGAGGCTATTAAATTAGCTCGTGAGTTTAAACGTAATGATATTATCGTAAAGTGTTTCATGAGCGATGCTGCATGTGAGATTATACATCCGAATGCAATGGAGTTTGCAACAGGAAATGATGTCGTAACTAAATTAACTGGTCAAATTGAACATGTTAAATATTCTCAAGAGGATTTAATATTGGTTGCTCCAGCAACGGCTAACACTATTTCAAAATTTGCATATAAAATTGCTGATGATGCCGTTTCCACTCTTTTAATCACTGCTTATGGTCATGATACTCCAATCATATTTGTTCCATCTATGCATGATTCAATGTATAATGCTATTAAAGAAAACATTGATAAAATTAAACAAGAAGGTTCAGCTACTTTCATTAAACCTCGCATGGATGAAGGAAAAGCTAAATTTCCATCTAAAGAGGACATTGTACTGGAATCTTTAAGGACAATTACTTTAAATAAGAAGGATTGATTTTATTAAAGGAAAGAAAGTTTTAATTAGTCTTGGTGGAACATATGAGCCCATAGATTCTGTAAGGGGGATTACAAATAAATCTTCTGGTAAAATGGGTTTAGCACTTGCAAAGGAAGCATATATTAGAGGTGCTGATTTAACTCTTGTTGTTGCTAAAGTTAGTGTTGAAATTCCTTCTGTTTTTGATGTCATTCATGTAGAAACGGGTAGTGAAATGAATGAAGCTATTTTAAGCTTAATTCCTGATTTTGATATATTCATTTCTACTGCTGCGGTTTCTGATTTTGAGTTTAAAAAAAAAGATGATAAAAAGATTGATTCAAGTAGTTCACTATCTTTAGATTTAAAGCCTGCAACCAAAATAATTCGTCAAGTCAAAAATATAAATCCTAATATATTTTTAGTTGGATTTAAAGCTGAATTCAATGTTTCAAAAGATGAAATTATTGGCTGTGCTAGAAAACAAATTAAACATGCGGGTACAGATATTGTTGTTGCTAATGATATATCTAAAGAAGATTGTTGTTTTGGATCTGATAATAATGAAGTATTCATAGTTGATGATGATGTATTGTCTGTTCCTTTAGCTTCAAAAATGGAAATTGCAAAAGTTATTTTAGATATAATATCAGAAAAAATATCTACTCATGTATAGTAACATGTAATTTATATCATTT
>NZ_JBNMGD010000083.1:0-2619 GCF_050872065.1 Methanobrevibacter sp. | reverse complement strand
TATTAGTAAAGTCATTACCATTTTGTTCTCCAGTATAGCCAGGAACTTGATCTTCTATTACTGTGTAGTTAATTTCTTGACCATTTTCGAACTTAGGTAAGTCACTAAAGCTATATGACCAGTTATTAGCTACTGTAGCTTGTGTTGTGTGTACCTCTTGACCATTTGCCATTAAATGAATAGTGATTTTATCTGGACGGATACCATCTTGGTTGTTATTGTCTTTCCAAGTCTTAGTACCACTGATTTCAGTAGTAGCTGGTGTATGTGTATTAGTAAAGTCATTACCTTTTTGCTCACTAGTATAATCATCAACAGGATTTTCTGTTACTGTATACGTAATTTCTTTACCTTTATCATCATATTTAGCTAGATTATCAAAGCTATATGCCCAGTTATCATTTGCTGTGACTTCTTTTGAATCTACTTTATTATCGTTAGCTAGAAGGTTAATCGTGATTTTATCTGGACGAACACCGTCTTGGTTGTTGTTGTCATTCCACGTCTTAGTTCCTGAGATAGATACTTTTTCATTGTTAGTATTGGTAATAACAAAGCCTTTATCCATATCACCACTAACAGCACTATCATAATTTGGTAAGCTTACTTCTTCGACGGTATAGTTAATCTTTTGACCATTTGCATTATATTCACGTAAGTTATCAAAAGTATGTGTCCAGTTACCAGCTACATCTAGGCTAGCTCTTTGAACTTCTGTACCGTCAGCTTTCAAAATTACTTCAACCGGTCCGCCTTCCTTACCAATCCATTTTTTATCTACCTTGATACTACGCTTAATTGGAGTATCTTTAACTGTCTGTAATGCTCCACCTGTTGGTGTTACTTCTAAAGTAAACGTATCCTCATTTAGCTCATATCCTGTTGGGGCTTTTACTTCCTTAACTTTATAAGTTCCTTGTTTTAGAACACCAGATGTTACAGTACCATCAGCTCCTGTAGTTAGATTGAATGTATTTCCGTCAGGAGTAGTGACTTCAAAGACTGCGTTAGCAAGTGGTGTCACATTGTCATCAGCATCTACTTTAGTAATCTTAATTTTACTCGCTAAATCACCAGAACCTGTTCCTCCTGATTCGGCACCAACGTAATTGCTCCAACATTCTTTGCTTTCATCAGTAGAAGTCAAAGTTATTTTATTAGTAAGTTTTGTACCAGGTATATAAGTGGAACTATAAACTAAATAATATCCATCAGTAATGTCACCTAATGTAAGAGTAAAGGAATTACCATCTTCAGCAATTTTAAGTTTTCCATCTTTTATTAATGTTTCACCACGAATTGTTTCTAGCACCTGACTAAACCGCCCATACTCATTATACTTACCCCTTTGAAGTATAAAACTATCTTTTAAGAAAGTCATTTCAGGATTTCCTAAAGTATCAGAAATGACAACTTGGTGAAGATTTTTTCCACTTGTATTAATTCGAGCACTCCAATCAGCTTTTTCAGGTTGAGTTATATTTCCCGAACTAAATTTTGCTAAAATCTCATCTCCAACCAAGGTTGGACCGGTAATCTTAATTTCAGTTGTGATCACTTGCCCATTAACAGTAATACTAAAGGAATTATCTTGCCCTATTTGCGTTTGTTCTTTATCAACTTTTGATGCCAGATACATTGTTCCTTTAACATTATACTTATTTTCTACTGCATCTGTAAAAATAACGTGAATAGAACCACCAATATCTTTTAAACCTGGATTAACCGTGGCTTGTCCGATTACTACACCTTCTTGATTTTTTAACTCAAAGTTACGTGCGGAAGTATCGGAAGGAAACCACATATTACTAGGTAAAGTAACATCAAAATAGTCTCCTGCATGGATATCAACTCCAGCTGCACTTGCATCCCAATCCATTGCTAGATAAAAACTTTCTCCATAATTAATAGAATTAGGCTTTTCATGCTTAATATTCTCAATTCTAAAATTAGTAATAGTAACATCTACTAACTTTACTTCTTCAGCAGAGACCAAGTCAGAACTAGTTCCAATCAATCCTATTATGGTAAAAAGTGTACAAAGTCCTATAAAAAATTTATAACGTGAAAGTATTTTTTTCATAATTTTTTCTCCCTATAAAACAAATTTATGTTTTTCAATTCTTAAATTATAAATGTTTTCTCTAGCATCTTCTTTTATCTACTAATTCCATTATGCATCATAATAGTAAGTACTGATATTTTTACTAAGAAAAAATCAAATAATTCCTAAAATTTATTATCAATTCCCATATAAATAGTAAAACATATTTTCCCCCCCTCCATTTATTAATATAATTACCATCAGCATTAACAAATATTTCACTCCCCTCTTATACTAATATCATGACACTATAAATTAAAACTACAAAAAATAGTTTTTTTAGTATACTTAAAAAATTAAATACACTAAAAAAACTATCTTTCAATATATAATTGCACTCAAAAAACAAGAGATAGACTATCTGCTCTGCTCTGCTCTGCCCTGCTCTGCCCTGCCCTGCTCTACTCTGCTCTGCTCTACTCTGCTCTGCTCTACTCTGCTCTGCTCTACTCATGGTAACCCCCCTTTCCATTCTTGTCATTATACTTCGTTATTATATCTAAAATATTTAGATA
>NZ_JBNMGD010000024.1:0-20013 GCF_050872065.1 Methanobrevibacter sp. | reverse complement strand
ATATTTAACTATTTTTTAAAATTTTATTTTACTATTTTAAGCAATATGAGTTCTTCATAATTTTTTTAGTAAACAGGATTAGTTATTGATATAAAAAAATCAATATAACATCACAATACTTGTCTGACAACATAAAGAATAATATTAAAAAAAACTAATTTTCATTTATAAAACATATCCCCTCTTAATGAAACCTCCCAAAATACCCATAAATTTAATTAACTAACCAAATCTAAACTATATTATAAACTGTTGAGAAAGAAAAAATATAAATAACGGATATTTAAAGTGATTAAAATGATGATTCCAACAATACCTACGCCGCAAGAATTACTTGATAAAGGATTCAGTAGAGGTAAAAAACAAGCAGACTTAATGAGAGGTCAAAAAATACCTAAACACTTAAAAGGTAAAAGAATTGAAGAAAGAAGAGTAGTAACTTCATGCCAAGTTATTAAAGACAAATTAAAATCAATTTTAGATGCAGTTCCTGAAATTGAAAGCTTACATCCATTTTATCAAGATTATATTGATATTACAGTTGGTGTGGATGATATGAAACAAGCATTAGGTGCTCTTAATTGGGCATATGGTATCATAACCCAACTTGAAAAGGAATATGGTTCAAAAATTAGAAAAAATCCTTCTGAAAGAGCAACAGCTATTCAAAAACAAGCTTATGGAAGAATTGCATCTGTTGTGAACAAAATCAAAAAAGATTTGGATTTCCTAGACTTTGCAAAACAAAACTT
This sequence comes from Methanobrevibacter sp., assembly GCF_050872065.1. GTDB lineage: Archaea > Methanobacteriota > Methanobacteria > Methanobacteriales > Methanobacteriaceae > Methanocatella. The sequence continues at coordinate 19,261 of NZ_JBNMGD010000024.1, read as the reverse complement.
AAGAAATATGCCAACAATTGATTTTGATGCAACCACAATTGTTATTGCTGGTTTCCCAAATGTAGGTAAATCAACATTACTCAGACAAATTACTGGAGCAGATCCTCAAGTTGCAAATTATCCATTTACAACAAAGGGTATACAGATTGGTCATACTGAAAGACACTGGAAAAGTATCCAAATCATTGATACTCCTGGATTACTTGACAGACCTGTCTTAGAAATGAATGATATTGAAATGAATGCTATTGTCGCATTAGAACACTTAGCTGATGCAATATTATTTATTTTTGATGCTTCTGAGACATGTGGATTCCACTTAGACAATCAATTCAATCTTTTAAAACAAATCGAAAAGATCTTTTCAGAAATCCCTGTAGTCTGTTTGTTTAATAAAATGGATTTAATTGAAGATACAGAATACCTTAAAGAGTATATTGATGATGAAAATTCAATTTTCATATCTGCAATAGAAGGCGAAGGAATAGAAAAAATCAATGCTAAAATTGACAAAATTAAGAAAATAGACCGTATGCCTGAAGAAGAACCTGATGATGAATATTATTAAGGTGAGCTTTTAGTAACTTTAGGTAATTAATAGTTAAATTTATATACTAACAAACAATAACTATTAACACAATAATGACATAAATCGTCAATAAAAGGAGTGTGAAAAATATGGTAGACACTGAAACAATTGATGCTGAATTTAGTGAAAAAAAAGAAAAATTCGATGAAAAAAAAGAAGAAACAAAAGAAAAAATAAACGAAAAAAGAGAAGAAACAAAAGATAAAATCAACGAAAGAAAAGAAAAAGGAAAAAACATTGCAGATAATGTAATTAACGATTTATACAAAAGTGTTGATGATTTCAAAGATGCAATTAAAAATATGCAAAAAACTGCAGATGAAAGATACACAGAATACAAAAGATCAACTGTTCAAACTATAGACATTGACCTTGTAGAAACCAAAGACACATATTTCATCAAAGCAGCAGTTCCTGGTGTTAAAAAAGAAGAAGTTTCAATTGAAGCAGGTGACAATGATATTACTATTGAAACCACATTCAAACCATACATTGAAGAGTTTGAAGAAGATGAAGCTGAAGTAATTTCTTCTGCTATTAAATCTGGTAAATGTGTTAAAACTGTAAGATTCACTAACAGTATTGACATTGAAAAAGTTACTGCAAAATTCACAAACGGAATCGTTAAAATAACTCTTCCAAAATTAATCATACCAAAACATAAAGTAAATGTAGAATAAACTCTACATTTTTCTCTTTTTTTATTTTAAAAAAAATTAATATCTGACCTTACCAATATGTCTTGTTGCACCTGGATCTTCACCATTGAAATGTGCTAAATAATATATAAACCATTCTAATGGAATTACTAATATAAATGGAGATAATAGCTTATCTAATCCAACATAATCATCAAAATCATATACGATATATTTCAATTCTAAATTTTTAGAAAATTCAATAGCTTTATCTGTGATTTCATCAGATTCCAGTCCTGATCTTAAAAATATAGCTGGAACATCTTTTTCAGCACGTTCAATTAACCCATGTCTAAATTCAGCAGAATATAATGGACAAGCATGTTTAATTGCTCCTTCCATAAGCATAGTCATTGCTAATTTATACGCAAGACCGAAATTAGGACCACTACCCAAACAATAGAATATATCATCATCTTTAAATCTCTGAGCTAAAGATTTGTTTTCCTCTTCAGTTGATTCCAATAATTTCCCTATAATTTTAGGCATATCATGTAACTGTGCTAATAATTCTGTTTTATATTCATAATCACTAGCTGCAAACAAAATTTGATAAAGACATGCTAATTGAGTAATATAAGTTTTAGTACCTAAAATTGCAGTTTCAGTTTCACATCTAGTAATAATTGAAGTAATAGCTTCTTTAGTCATGGAACTTTCAGGTTCATTTGAAATTGATACTGTATGAATTCCAAAATCATTGCATCTCCTAAGAGATGATAATGTATCAGCTGTTTCACCTGATTGAGATGTGAATATCGCAAGAGAGTTTTCATTTTTAACTAATTTCTTATTGTAATATAATTCATAACCAGTAAACACCTCTATATTAATATTAGTACTGGACATGCGAATTGCATCACGTACACTATAACAAGTTGAAATTGAACTACCACAACCAATTAAATATACTTTATCCACATCAGAAACTAATTTGGAAACTTCTTCCATTTTAGATAACTCAGATTCAAAAGTTTTACTGAGAGATTCTGGTTGCTCCATCATTTCATCATACATTTTATAGTTCATGTTTAAACACCTAAAAATAAATAATATTATTAATATATTGTTTATTAATATATAAAAATGTTTTTTAATAAAACTTTGAATGATAACATGGAAATAGATTTAGCTTTAATTGGAATGGAAAAAGGAAGACAATACGAAACAATCATTACAACAAATGATTGTGAGAATGTTAAAAATGCAGCACCGATTGGTGTGCTTTATGCTGGTGAAGATAAAATTTTAAATCGTATTTTCAAAGGGAGTCATACACTAAACAATATCATATCACAGGGCGAGTTTGTTGTAAATATTACCCACAACCCAAAGCTATTTACATCATCAACCATTGGAAACTTACCTCAGGATTATTTTAGTGAAGATAACTCCCTAAAATGTGCAGATGCTTATTTTAAATGCGAGGTAATTAGCTTAAAAGAAGCTGTAACACAAAGTGATCCGATTAGAAAAACAAATGCTGCTATGATTATTAAATCAAAAGTAACACACTTAATAATAAAAAAACCTACTAAAGCAATTAATCGAGGATTTAGTTATGTTATTGACTCCTTGATTAATCTGACTCGTTTTGACAAGGTTGGGGAAGATAAAAAAGAAGAATATCTTAAAAGATTTAAAGAAGCAAATCGAGTGGTTACAAAAGTAGGCTATACAGAAGACATGAAAGCTATGAGTGAAATAAAAAAAGAATTAATAAAAAAAGGTTACGAACCTTGATTTTTAATAACTTCAATAAACTCAAATGAGTCCCCATCGAACAATCCCAAATCTGAAATCTTGAGAGAAGGAATAACCAATAATGCCATAAATGCCATTGTCATGAATGGAGAGCCAAGTTTACATCCTAATGCATAGGACATTTTATGTAAAGTATCCAATTTACTTGCTACATCAAATGCATCATCATTACTCATAAGCCCTGCAATAGGAAGTGATAGAGATTCGTTAAAGTCTTCGCTTGCTATTGCAAGTCCCCCCTTATTTTCAATTATAGTATTTACAGCTTTTGCCATCATTTTTGAGTCATATCCAATAACAATAATATTATGAGAATCATGTGCTACTGATGATGCAATAGCTCCTTTTTTAAGACCAAATCCTTTAATAAAAGCATTACTTATCCTGTTTCCACCATATCTTTCTACAACAGATATTTTTAATATATCTTCATGAACATCAGGCATGACCACACCATTTACAACTTCTAAATTTGCACTGGATTTGGTTGTTATCAATTCACCATCATGACATTCAATTATATTGACTTCACATTCATCTCCATCAAAGTAAATTTCAAAGTCATCTACTGTCTTTTTATCTGTTTTGATTGAATTTTCCACATCAACTTCAGGAACATCAAATAAAACATTTTCACCATCAAAGACACATTCACCTGCAATATATGTTTTTAAAATATTAAAATCATCCAGATTATCTATTACAACAAAATCTGCTTTTGAACCAGGTACAATTGACCCTACCCCCAGTCCATAATGCATTGCAGGATTTATTGTAACCATTTCAATGGCTTTTATAATATCAACGCCCAATTCTGCTGCTTTTTTAATAGATTTATTTAAATGACCTTCAATCAAATCGGTAGGGTGCTTGTCATCACTTACAATAAAATCAAAAATCGGTGAGTGGATTTTTCTTTCTAAAACCTCAGGTGGAATCATACCAAAACTATCCTGATTTCTCAAGTATTCAATACGTTGTGAAAAATCAAAAAGAGCTTCCATATTTTTAGCAGAAGACCCATCACGTACCATTATTTTCATACCTTTCTGCTTTTTTTCAATAGCTTCAGTGAAACTACTGCATTCATGGTCAGTGACTATATCTTGCTTTAAGTATTTATCCAATTCTTCACCTGAAAGTAATGGTGCATGACCGTCAATTGGCTTTTTATATTTTCTTGCCAATTCCAATTTCTTTATGACTTCCTCATCACCATTAATAACACCAGGGAAATTCATCATTTCACCCAATGCTACAATTTCATCCTTTTTTAATAAAAATTCAATATCCTCAGAAGATAAAATAGCTCCTGATGTTTCAAATAGAGTAGCTGGAACACATGAAGGAGCGGAAAAATAAAAATTAAATGGAACATTATTTGCATTTTCAATCATGAATTCAATACCATCAATTCCACAAACATTAGCTATTTCATGAGGATCACAAATAACAGAAGTAGTCCCATGCATTACAGCAACTTTTGCAAATTGAGCTGGAGTAAGCATGGTGCTTTCAATATGAATGTGTGAATCAATAAATCCTGGAAGAATTATTCCATCGACATCAAGTTTAGTTTCTTCACTAACACTTATTGGTGTGATTTCCTTAAAAACACCCTCAGCAATAGTGATTCTTGCAGGATATACTGAATCAGTCAACACATCAAGAATATGCCCAGTGAATTTCATTTTCATTCCTTGTGTAATGAATCATAAAGAAGTGGTAAAAATGTTCCAATATCAGTTACGATACCGACAACTTGAGCACTTCCCCTATCAGATAGTTTAGTAACTGTAGATGGATTAATATCTACACATATACTTTTTACTCTGGAAGGTAGGAGATTACCAGTTGCGATAGAATGAAGCATTGTTGCAATCATAATTACCATATCAACTTCTTGAGCATAATGTCTCATTAACTTTTGTGACTCTGCAGTATCAGTTATAACATCAGGAAGTGGACCATCATCACGAATTGAACCCGCGAGAACATATGGAACATCGTTTTTAATACATTCATACATAATTCCACCAGTTAAAGTTCCATCTTCAACTGCATTTTTAATTGAACCTGAACGATTAATCTTGTTAATTGCTCTCATGTGGTGAGTGTGACCATGAGCCACAATTTTACCAGTTTCAACTTCAATACCTAAAGAAGTACCGTATAAGTTGGATTCAATATCATGAGTTGCAAGTGCATTACCTGCCATTATAACATCAATATATCCTTCTTTTATGAGTGCTGCTAAGTATTTACCAGAACCTGTGTGTACAATAGCTGGCCCTCCTACAATACCTATTTTTCCACCTTTAGCCTTGATTTCTTTCATTTCATCTGCAATACCATTAATCAAGTTCATTAAAGGTTTTTCAGAAGATACTTCACTGTTCATAAATTCAAATACCTGTTGTTCATCCCTTGATCTGTGTGGAGGAGTAACTTTAACTCCATCAAGACCAACAACAATTTTATCTCCAGCTTTAATATCAGCAATAGGTTTTACAAAAGCACGTTTTTCATCTTCATCAACAACAACTAAACAGTCCATTTCAATTTCTTCAACAGGAATCCAGTTCCCATCATAGAAAATATGAGTTGTATGATTAGATGATGAATAAAAACCTTCAGGAGCAACTTTATCTTTAACAGATGCAACAAGATTGACTTCTTTGATTTCATCAATTGATGCACCAAGTACAGATAATTCATCTAATATAGATTCTAATAATTCTGGAGAATCTGCTGAAACTTCAATTTTTGCATGACTTACATCTGATTTTTTACGTCCAACATCAATTTCTAATATGTCAAATTCTCCGCCTTTATCCATAATTATACCCATTGTTTTAGTTAAAGTCAATGAATCAATAATATGGCCTGAAAGCTCAATAGTTCTTTTATTCATAACAATATGCTCCATTTTTTAGTTAATATTATAAATTTGGATTTGGTGATATTTAATGGTATTGTTATAATTTTAAAAAAAAGAAAAAAGATTAAAAGATAGTTTTGAATTTAATGATAATACTCTCAATTGTTTTTTTTAAAAATCTGTTTGAGATATAAGCTACAATAACACCCAAAATCATCAAAACAATTAATTGACTACCAAATAATCCTCTATAAAATACTGCAGCAAGTATACCATAGCTAAATTCAACTAATGGATTCTCCAAAATACCTAATACGAATCCAACAAATAAACCTGATATTGATGCATTGACTTCATTATCAGTAATTCCAGCAAAAAATCCTACAGACAAAATAATAGCTAATATAAATGAGACCCATGAAAAACCAATGAACAATCCTATAACAGATATAATTATGGATACAATTAAAGCCATTATGGATGTCTTTATAATGCTTTCCAAATTAATTTTATTTTCAGAAGAAGCAACATCGTGTTCATGTATTGTTTTTACACCAGTACGTATATTATTTCCACATTCTGGGCAAAACTCAACATTATCTTCTATTTTGCTACCACAATTTGAGCATACTTTTGTTTGAATTACCTTTTTTGAAAAACTTACCTTAGAACCACATATTTTACAAAACAAATCATTTTCATGTAATTCTGCCCCACAATTCTCACATTTTAAATTTTTATCTTCGTTTTCGAGTTTATTACCACAAGAAGGGCAAAACTCATTATTAGAATTTACTTCAGCACCACAGTTACTACATCGTATGTTAACATTGCACTCGGATAAACTTTGACTTTCATCACTACTAGCAAGATTATTTCCACAATTTGGACAATATTCCAAATCATCTGAAACATTAACCCCACAATTATTACATTTGACCATGATTTAACCTCTACTTAATTTATAGAACATTTAATTTTATTCTCCTCAATATTTTTAACAGTAAAAATCCAATTACTGAAACATCAGATGGAACTATTTAAAGCATTGATTTTGTTATCCATAACATCTAATTCCAATTTCATAAATCCCCTTTCAATGTCCCTGTATATTTGAGAATTTTCTTCATTAATCTTTTCTACTTCATCTCCCTCATTCAACATGTCCATTAATCTTAAAAATACATACTCTTGGTGTTGTTTTTCATATTCTTTTATATCTGAAACACTGTAAATATTGTTTAACAGCATTTTAATGACATTAATGAACTCTTCTCTGTCAGAGTGATCATTAACATTATTTGGAAGAATATCTGTCTTAAGTAAAAATACAGAATCAATATTACCCTCATTTTTTAAAATTAATGAATATCCTTTATTTTCAAGATAAACTAAAGCAATTGATTTATTGTCATAAATATCAATTTCCACTTTAGAAAACTCTTTTGGGATTGATAGAAAATCTAAATTACGAACTAACATTTTATCACCTATTTAAATCTAAACGGATTAAAACAAATTATCTTAAGGCCACTTATTATCTTTCCCATTAACATCTCAATGAGAATTAATAAAATTAAATAGATTTTGTTTAAAAATTATGACCTCAATATCTTGTGCTATTAATTATATTAACCACATAATATAAACATTGCTATTAGCATGCTATTATCATGTAGATATCTATTAAATAGCTAAAATTTAAATTCAAAAATATGAATCAAAAAGATGACATAAGCATTATTTCTTTACTAGCACGTTCTAAAAAAAGAATTAAAGTTCTAAAATCTCTAGAAAAAGAAGATAAAATCCCCTCAAAAATTAGTAAAGAGATTGATGATAACAGCAATCATATATCCAAATATTTAAAGACATTAAAAGAAGCAGATTAGTAGAATGTCTTAATGAAAAAGATAAACGATACAGGTTTTATGCCATTACTGATAAAGGTAAATATTACCTTGATAAAGTAGAACATGAATATAAAGACTAATTTTTAAGAAAAATATAACTTCTGATAACAGCATATCTCAAAATATTATATTTAATTAAAAACAATATACTCCAACTTAACCAATTAATGTTAAAAAATCATAAATTAACTTAGCTGCAACAATAGCAGTAACATCACCTAATCTATCGCTTGCAGTTTCGACAACATCAAAACCTACAACATTTTTACGGGACAATGTCTCAAGCAATGTTTCGATTTCTGAAATAAATAAACCATCTGGAGTTGGATTTCCGACACTAGGAGCTATTGACGGATCAATTACATCCATATCTATTGAAATATAAATAGGGCCATCAATGTTTGTCAAATAATATTCAATTGCATCCATATGCTTGTGAACATCATTATTTTTAAATGTTTGAATATTATAAGTTGATTTTACAAACTCTTCCTCTTCTATAGATGATGATCTAATTCCAATTTGAACTAAATTAATACCAAATTCATGACATCTTCTCATAACAGTTGCATGAGAGTATTTCTCCTCAATGAACTCGAAGGCAAGATCTCTGTGAGCATCAAAATGAATTACTGTTAATTTTTCATATTTTTCAGACAATGCTTTAATAGCTCCAATAGATAAGGAATGTTCTCCTCCAATCAAAATTGGCTTAATTTTCAATTCAGATAATTCATTTACTGTATCTTCAATGATTTCACATGTTTTTTTACAGTTTCCAGGAATGACATTAACATCCCCCAAATCATAAAACACAGTATTCAATTCTTTATTAAAAATAGTATTATATTTTTCAAAACCAAATGAAGCTTCTCTTACAACAATTGGTCCTAAACGTGCACCGGAGTGATAAGAAGTAGTACTATCAAAGGGAACTCCGATTATCCCAAATGAATTTTTTTTAATATTTTCATTTTCACTAGAAAATGCAAATTTCCATGGTTCATATGTATTTAAAAGCATAAATAATCTTTAAAAGGAAAAATAAATAAGAGAAAAGAATCTAGTTAGATCCTCTTGTCCTCATTATTTTCATATTTCCTAAAGCAACAATGTACTCTACTTCAATACCTTCAACGATAGAGTCTTTTAAATCTTCAGGCATTGGTAAATCAATAGTATCATAGTTTTCCATGTCCATTAATTGAACATTAGCTCCTTGAATAGAAATAACTTGTCCTAATCTTTTATCGATGATAGGAATATCTACTTTGTTATCTACTGGTTTAACTAAACTTCTTTTTTGGTTATCGAAAACACCAACTGCTTCAATCCTTGCCTTTGCAGCTCCGTGTTTACCAGGAGATGAAGTAGTATAACTGATAATCTTACAAGCTTCTCCGCCTAAAACAATGTACTTTCCAACTTTTAATGTTTTAATCTCTACAACTTTTGTTGACATATAATTTTTCCTCCATAAATAAAAACCGGTTTTTAATCTATATAATAAGGAATATTATTAGATTAAAATAAATTATCTTTTCCATTTTATATAAACTATTCGCTAAATCAACCAATTTACCGATTAAAATTTTTTTTAAAAAAAATTAAATTAACCCAATATTATATGAATACAACCATAAAGAAACAACAGCTAAAATCAAAAGAACAATAACCCAAACAACCAGAAAAATCTTTTTGTTGTCCCTTGGTCCTTTAATCATATATTCTTCACCTGGAACATCACTGGAATGATTCCTATTGTTCTTATATAACTCATCGTTTCTTAGATAATTATAGAACATTCTAGCTACATAATAAAAAATTATAACAAAAACAATACCAATATATGGAATAGATCCTCCATTAAAAAATAAAGCCACAATTGAAGACACAATCATCATAAGTAACATGAAAAAACATGATGATAAAATTATTGATAAAGACTTATTAAAAATCATTAGGCACACCTAAATTCTAATTACTTTTTTATCATTTAAATATTTATTTAATATAACATACAAATTTAAGATAAGTGATAAAATGAAAATAGCTATTGTATCTGGAAAGGATGAAGGTCCAAGTAAATTAAATGCATTCGATAATGCCTTAACCAATGCAGGAATCGGTGATGTGAACTTAATCAAAGTATCCAGCATGCTTGCAGGCAATGCTGAAATCAATAAGTTACCTAAACTCAAAGCAGGTGCTATGGTAAACTGTGTATTATCCGAAATAACCTCAGATAACCCCGGCGATGAAATAACTGCAGTAGTTGCAGTAGCTATTGGTGAAGAATTAGGATGTGTTGTGGAAACAACCGGAGTTAACGAAAATCCAAATGACCTTATCGAAAAGGCAAAAATGATGGTCAACTACATGATGGAAAAGCGAGGAGTTGAAATAAAAGATTTAATCATTGAATCATCTACAACAACTGTTCGCAAAATCGCATCAGTCGTTGCATCAGTCGTTTATTTAAAAGATGAAATAGTAGAGTGATAAGCATGGATGCAAAAGACAAACAAATTGCAACTGATTTAGCATACGAAATTATTCGTGAAGTTTCAAGAGCAATTAGACCATATGTAGGAAAACCAGAATCCGGAGAGAAAGTAAAAATAGGTGCTGATGGAACCCCAACATCATTGATTGACACAATTGCTGAAGACAAAATGATAAACATCTTAAAAAATGCACCAGTATTATCCTACATTGTTAGTGAAGAAATCGGAGAGTTGAAACTTGGCCGTGGAACTAAAAGAAGTATTAAACTTACTGATGAACTTAGACGTACCGACTTAACAAAAGAAGAAACTCCAAAATTCATATTTTTAGTTGATCCGGTTGACGGAACCAACAACGCAATTAAAGAAATTCCTGCTTTTGGAATTTCAATAGCTATCGCTAGCGTTAATCAAGGACGCCTTGCAACTTTAAATGATGTTGAACTTGGTTTCATAAGTAATTTTGCTAATGGTAACTTTTTTGAAGCAGAAAAAGGTAAAGGATCATTATTAAATAATGAAAAGGTATCCCCTAGTGATATTATAAATATAAGTAACATGACACTTGGAGGATTTACCAAAAGTGGTACATCCCAAGCTTCTAAACTGGTTGATACTGCTCGCCGTATGAGAGTTCTTGGAAGTGTAGTTTTAGAATTATCATACGTTGCCAGTGGAAGATATGATGCATTTATTGACCTTAGAGGAAGCAGAATAATAGATATTGCTGCATCAAAACTTATTCTTGAAGAAGCAGGATGTATTATTACAAACAAGTACGGTCAAAAACTCAACAACATATTAAGTATCTATGAAAAAACAGTTGTCGTAGCTGCAAACAACAAGATACTCCATAAACAGATGATTGATATCCTAAATGACAACCAGACAGATTTCATCGGGAAAGTAGGTATAATATCCAGAATAGATCAAACAAGACCAATTCTATTTGCTGCAAAAATCATTGACTACCTATTAACAAATGGCCGTGAAGTTATAATTGAAGAAAGATTGGCTCATGAATTGAATAAACTAAAAGAAAATCCAGAAATAAATAAAATAATAAATGAAATTAAGGAAAACTATCCTGAAATAGCTGATTTCTTTGAAGACATCAATTTAAAAATCGATTTTAATCAATTATCCGAAAAAGAATCTGACTTCGATTGTGATATGGCAGTTATTCTTGGAGGAGATGGAACACTACTAAGAGCACAAGGAAAATTGAATCCTGAAATTCCATTGTTTGGAATTAACATGGGCACAGTTGGATTTTTAACTGAAATAGAAGCTCCATACACATTTGAAGCTCTAAATTCTATTTTAAAAGGAGATTATTATAAAGAGAAAAGAAGCAGACTTGTGGTTTCACACGAAAATCATCAATATAGTGTGATGAATGAAGTAGTTATAATGACAAATAAACCTGCAAAAATGATGCATTTCGAAATACAGGTTGATGGAGAAATAATTGAAGAAGTAAGAGCTGATGGACTAATCATTTCAACACCAAGCGGGTCAACAGCCTATGCAATGTCTGCAGGAGGACCAATCGTTGATCCTAAAGTTGCAGGATTCGTAATCATTCCAATTTGTCCTTATAAACTTGGAGCAAGACCTTTCGTAGTATCAGACAGCAGTGAAATTACCGTGAAATTGCTTAAAAAAGGTAAAACTGCAGTATTTGTTATTGATGGTCAAATCAATGAAGAAGCAGACTATGAAGAAGAAATCAAATTTAAAAAGTCAGATAAAAGCGCTTACTTTATCCGTACTTCAACCAAATATTTCTATGAAAAGGTTAAAGACAAATTAAGTGAAGGGGGAATCCCTAAAACTTCAAGGTGCAAATAATGAATCATCTTGTTATTGACATGACTCATGGAGGAGTCAAAATTGCAATTAGTCTTGCAAAAGAGGGGAAAAATATACTTGCATATGACCTTTACAACACATTAAACGATATTGATGCTAAAATGCTTCATATTTACAATGTGGATTTAATACAGTTAAATGCCCTTGCAGAATTTAGGGGAGATATGAATATAATCTACCCTATCCATATGCCCCTAAGATTTAAAGATATTACTATACACAATCCCAATCTGAATTATACTTTTCAAACACATCATGAAATTATCTGTGAGCTTTTAAAAGATTGGGGGAATGATTTTCCAAAAATTGAAGTGACAGGAGTCAAAGGTAAGACATCTACCGTTTTTCTACTTAAAGAAATCCTGGCTGATGAAAATCCTTTAATTTTATCAAGCCTTGGAGCCATGCTTTTTGAAGACAGAAATAGAATCATGCTAAAACGCAATATTTCAATAACCCCTGCAAATATTAAAGAAACAATTGATCTTGCATATAAAATAGCTAATCCTATTTGTAAGATTGCTGATGGTATTGTTGAAAGTGAAAATCTAAGAAGATATAATTCAGCCATTTTTGAATCATCACTTGGAGTAAGTGGCATTGGAGATGTTGGAGTATTATTGAATATTGTTGAAGATTATCCAATTGGAAAATCAAAAAGTAGTGCAAGTAAAGCTAAAAAACAAGTGTTTAGATGCAATACAGTAGTTTGCCAAAAAGAAGCATATGACACATACTACCAAGATATAGCACACGATAAAGTTAACACATTTTCCCTAACGGATAAAAACTCAAATTTATATTTAAATAATGTCACATACACATTAGATGAAACCACAATGGACATCACATACAATAATGTTAAAACTATAAATGACAATGCAATTTCAGGAAAACTTTCTTTGAGTGCCTTTGCACCTGGAAAACATAATATAAGCAATGTTTTAGGAGCAATATTGACTGCATTAAGCTTGGAAATTCCTAAGAATAAAATCATTAATGGAATTCAAAACTACAAAGGAATTCCTGGACGAACAAATAAAAAACAAATCGAAAACATTACAATAATTGAAGAAATCAATCCTGGAATTAATACCAAAGCAATTGAAGAATCAATAAACATGATAAGTGATTTTAATGATTATTTAATTGTCATTGGCGGAGATTATGGAATAACATGCGAAGAAATTGATGAGAAAAAAGTTAGCGAATTTCTAGACAATCAAAATTGCGATATTATTTTAACTGGAGACGTAGGTAGTTCAATTTATAAAAAAATGTCTAATAAATGCCAATTGATTAAAGATTATAATGAAATCTATGATATTGCATTAAAAAGTAATAAAAATCTTCTTTTTATTTATCGTTCAGATTATAGAAAATTAAAACAAAGATGAATTTAACCTTAAATTTTAGATATTTGTATAAACATTTAATAATTATTACATTCAAAAATTAACAATGTAATAACATAAAATTATACAATTAATTTTAAAAGATTGGAGATAATAAATGATTGTTGGAACAAGAGGAAGTCAATTAGCTTTAGCTCAAACTAAACAAGTATGTGCTTGGTTAGAAAAAATAACGGGTGAAGCTATTGATTTAGAAATTATTAAGACCAAAGGAGATAAAATTACTACTTCTCAATTATATAATATAGATTCAAAAGGATTGTTCACAAAAGAACTTGATATTGCCCTTTTAGAAGAAGAAGTGGATTTTACAGTTCACAGTTTTAAAGATTTACCAACTGAACTAAATGAAGATTTAGAAATTGTTGCAGTTCCAAAACGTGAATCTCCAAATGAAGTACTTATATCCTCAAAAACCTGGGCAGAGCTTGGACCAGGATCTAAACTTGGAACAAGCAGTCTTAGAAGGGAAGCATTCTGTAATCGTTATGAAAAAGAATTTGAACTTAAACCTATCAGGGGAAATATTGAGACTAGAATTAACAAAACACTCAATAGTGATTTGGATGCAACAATCATGGCCGAAGCCGGCCTTAAAAGATTAAATCTTACAAAATACATTAAAGAAGTATTCCCAATTGATTACATTACCCCACCTGCTGGTCAAGGGGCACTTGCAATCATCACTAGAAAAGACTCTGATAAAAAAAAAATCATTCAAAAGTTAAACGATTATACTTCAATGCAAGAAGTACTTGCTGAAAAAATGATTTTAGAAGAACTCGGTGTTGGCTGTCAATGGCCTATTGGAGCCATTGCTAGTGTAGATAATAAAGAATTTAAATTGTATTCAATTTTATTAACCAAACAAGGCGAAATCCTTGAAGAGGAAACTAAGAAAGGTTCCATTAAAGATGCGGTTGAACTTGGCAGGCGCATCGGCGAACATTTCCAAAATTATGTTTAAACGGAGGAATTAATTTGAGAACTGTTAACGTAGGAGTTATTGGAGTAGGTGCAATGGGTGAAAACCATGTTCGTGTCTATAACAAAATGGAAGAAGCAAATTTAGTCGCTGTAAGTGATGTAAGTGAAAGAGCACTTAAAAAAATTGAAAAAAAATATGGTGCTAAAGGATACACTGAATATTCCGAATTACTTGAAAATCCAGAAATAGAAGCAGTGAGCGTATGTGTTCCAACTACATTCCACCATGCAGCAGTAATGGAAGCAATAAAACATGGAAAACATGTTTTGGTTGAAAAACCAATTGCGTTTACCTTAGAAGAAGCTGAAGAAATGATTGCAGCTGCTAAAGAAGCAGGAGTATTACTAGCAACAGGTCATGTTGAAAGATTCAACCCTGCAGTTAAAAAAGCTAAAGAACTTATTGATGATGGAGTAATTGGAGATATTGTAACTGGATTTGCAAAAAGAGTAGGTCCACTACCACCAAGGATTAAAGACGTTGGTGTGTCAATTGATTTAGCTATCCATGATTTAGATATTTTAAACTATTTATTTGAAGAAGAAGTCACACAAGTTTATGGTACTATGAACAGTATATTAGATGACTGTGATTTTGAAGATCATGCTGAAATTATGGTTAGTTTTGATAATGAAGCAACTGGAATTATTGAAGTTAATTGGTTAACTCCATACAAACGCAGAGAATTAGAACTTACAGGTACAGCAGGAATCATATCTGTAGACTATATCCAACAAAGCATCGAAGTCTTTGGTAAATTTGCCCAAGATATAGAAATCAAACATGAAGAACCTCTAAAAGGTGAATTAGCATCATTCTTAAATGCTGTGGCAACATGTAGTGAACCAGAAATTACTGGTGAAGACGGATTAAAAGCACTTAAAATGGTTATTGCAGCAAACAGATCATCTAAAGAACACAAACCAATTAGCTTTGATGAATTATAATTAGGTGATAGTGTGAAAGGAAAATTAATCGCAAAAGCACAAGAATTAAGACAACATGGTTTTACAACCGGTGAAATCGCAGATGAACTTAATGTAAGTATGGATACTGCTAGATGGTTAACCCTTCAAAAAGCAGAAGAAAAAACCGAAGCACCAGTAGACTTTGCTATTAATTGGAAAAGCATCGGTGGAAATTCCACCCGTTTAAGTTATGTTTCAGGTGCATTAAGTGATATGGCATTATCCCACGGGGAAGCAGACACTGTCGTAGGTATTGCAGTAAGTGGAGTGCCATTTGCAACAGTAATGGCAGATTTAATTGAAGACATGTCTGGAGTTGACACTTCAATAGCTATTTTCCACCCAAATAAACACAGGAAAAATATAGACTCAACTGACGATGAAGGTGCAATAAGTACTAACTTTGGAACTGTTGAAGGCAAAAAAGTTGTTATTGTAGATGACGTAATTACAAGTGGAAAAACCGTAAAAGAAGCTATTCATACAGTAAAAGACTTAGGTGGAAAACCAACTTGTGTTACCGTACTTATTGATAAAGCAGGACTTTCTGAAATTGAAGGTATACCTGTTGAATCTTTAATTAAAATTAGTAGATTATAAATCTACTCTTTTTCTTATTTTAAAATCATACATTAACTAAAATAACACTTCTTTTGGAACTTAAGTAATAACTATTAAAAAAAATTATAAAAATGATAGTAACATGTTTAATAAAACCTTAAGTCCAGTTCATCCATCATTTCATCGATTTTTTTATTTAATTTTTTAATATTTGAAGTAATTTCCTCTTTTTCATGAGCTAAATCTTTTAAATCAATAAATTCCCCTTCAAAAGTATCAACATATCTTGAAACAGATAAATTAAACTCATTATCCGCAATATCTGAAATATTAACAACATTTGAATATTTATCAATTATTTTTTTATTTAAATAAACATCAATGAGCTTTTCGATTGTTTCATCAGATGGTATCAAATTACGTTTAAACATTCCATGGAATGTAGATGAAGTTTTCTTAGTTTTAAAACTTTGTGACGAATCAACGAATAATATATTGTCATTCATTTTATCCTTCTTAAATATACAAATGATTTCAGGAGCATTAGTTCTTCCCAAATAATTCGGAATACTTATTATAGTATCTATATAATTGCATTCAAAAATCAAATATTTTCTAAGTAGATATAGTGAATTTTTAAATAAAAAACTTTGAGGAATTGCAACAACCATTATTCCATCTTTTTTAAGACAATTTATTAAGTTAATTAAAAATAAATATTCACTATCTTTAAGAGATTCATACTCTCCTCCAAAACTGGATTTCTGAGGCATTATCTTAATATTATCAAGTAGGACATCTAAAGCATCATAACATTGTTCTTCATCAAAGGAAACATTAAAGTTTTCATACAATACATCTTCTAATTTTCTCCGGTTATTCATTTTAGCAAAATCTTTAGTCTGAGTTTTACTGGCTATTTTTGATTTCCAAACACCAATTTGAGGTATTTTAGACATTACAACATCGTAATATGGACCATCAATATCAACTGATTCAACTGCATTTCCAAATTCTAAAAACACATTATCCAAATCAAAATAATTCATGAAAAGCTTAATTATGCAAACACAATATGTAATTGTGTCATGTTCCATTCCATAGGAATTACCAAAATTAAACGGGAATTTATCAGCCAAAGAAATTAAAGAAGATCCATCCTTTAAAAATGGATTATACACCTCCATTGGAGATGATTTACTTGCATAAACAAGCTCCACTAAAATATAATTAATATAATCCGAATCACAGTCTACATAAATATGTCTTGATTGACATAATCGATTAAAAATTTCTACAAATGAGAATTCATCTTCATAAATTTCAAGTTTAGAGATTAAATAGATTAAGTCCTTATAAATCAAGTAGTATTCTCTGTCATATTCCATTTTGTCAACATGAACTTCCTTTTCAAAAGCATCGAATACAAATTTAAAATACTTTTCATAATTTGAATCTGTCTCAAATTCAATATTTTCGCTGAAAGCTTTAAAAAATGAAGAAATAAAAAAACTTTCGTTGTATTGTGTGTTAATTACCTCATCAATGTATGCCTCTGGCTTGTTAATATAATAACCAAACATCTTAAAGGCATCATTTCTAAAAACTTCGGTATAATAAGGATCCATAAAAGTCTCATCAAATGTAATTTCTTTATCTTCAATAACACTTAAAAGATAATCTTTAAGCGAATCAGAACAATATTTATAAAAAAATGCGAATATTAAAATATATGAAACTTCTCTAGAATGATTAAACTGCCTAAGCTTAGTACGTAGATTTTTAAAAATTTCATAGTTTGATGAATTCTTGTGTTTAATCATCTATATCACACCAAATATTATTTAAAATTCCTTCCTTTAGGCGTCTGTCATAATCAACTACCCTTAAATCCTGTGCAATCTTTTCATCAATAGTATTTAAAAGATTCCCATATTTTACCTGTACGCTGTAATCTGGAATATTAAGACTAATTTCTTTAATTTCCTTGATAGACATGTGTGAAATTTTTTCTGTTCTTCCGCTTTGATGGAGCTGTTTTTTTACATGAGCATTAGTGAGTAAGTGTGCTATGAATGCAGAATCAAAATTAGGTTTAAGTCTTATAATAGCTACCCTATCACTTATCACAATTCCTTCCTGATTTATTTGGACTACGTCGAATGGATAAGACATCTTCATCAACACATCTCCTGATTTTGAAAAGAATCTTTCTTTTAGATTATTTTTAAGTTTAACCTCTTCAAAATCATCTATGATGCCATCACCTTTTATTGACCTTTGAACGACAACATCATAATTTACCCCCTCTTCATCCAAATAGCGCCTATATGAAAGACCTGAGTAAATATCTGCAATACTTGATAGTTTTACATTTCGCATTTTTCTCACTATTTATAGTTTAGTTAATTGAATATAAAAAATTAGGTTCAATACACAACGGAAAAAATTTATTCATAGTTAGAACATTCAAAGCATGTGTTCCACAGATTTTAAAGAAGAATCTGGCTGAAATAAGCATGCTTTATAATTATCCTATGAAATGTTTAATTTCATATTTTTTAGAGGTATTTAAAAAAATGAATTACTGTGGAAACATGCTAAATGTCATACCAGTTCATGCTATTGATACAAAGAACTTGCATCATCAATCATTGGTGTTTTTTTAACTTCAGATGCATCCACTTTTTCAGTAGACACACCACCAATAACACCAACACTTTGAATGTTGCTTTTCAATACTGCAGTGGAAACAATACTTGATCCTTGTGGAGATAGAACAAATAAATCTAGAAAAGTATCATCCTCTCCTACTATGAACGCTGGCTCGATGGTTTCAGCAGATTGGGTTTGGACTTTAATGAGAATATGCTTTGCTTCATTTTCCTCTTCAATTCCCATCTCCTGTCTGATATTTTCATCTAGGATTTTAACTTTTTCACTCCAGTTAATGGAACTCATTGAATGATTATTCATATTATCACCTACTATTTTTTAAAACCACTTATTGTGGAAAATTCTACAATCATTTATAATCGTCTGCATTTTTACAATAAAGACTTAATTTTGTAATCATATTTTATATACAATAATATATAAACT
>NZ_JBNMGD010000005.1:0-43583 GCF_050872065.1 Methanobrevibacter sp. | reverse complement strand
ATTATGCTTTATTAATGGATTAATAAAAAGTAATTATTTGTTTTATTTGGTTGGAGGAAATGTCTTTAGAGTTTTAGTGATATATTGTGTAATAATTTGTATTGTATGTGTATCAAAATAGTTAGTCAGTTTTCCGTGGGGGTCTGTTAGGAATAATTTTTCTAACATTATTTTAGTTAAACACAATTTATATATACTAATTTTATATAATATTAATCATGGCAAAAGATGATAGGAGTGAAATAAATCCTTTTACTGGCAAGAAGCATTATGATACTCTTAATGATGATAAATTTCTAGAGGAATGTTACAATGAGTATTATTCTATGATTAATAAAGCACAGATTTTGGATAATACTTATGATGGTCAGCTAGTTTTAAATGTTGCTGTAAGATTAATCAATGCGGTAAATGACTATTTATCTGAAATTGGTAGATTGGACTATGTCGAGGATTATTATGACTGGGAGGTCCATGTAGTTGGTGATGATACTGTAAATGCTTTTTGTATGTCTGGTGGTAAGATTGTAATGTTTTCTGGGATTTTTTCACTTGCAAATACTGAAGAAAAGGTCGCATTTATTTTAGGCCATGAAATGGCTCATGCGCTTCTTGATCATTCCAGAACTAAGATTAGTGCTCAAAATACTCAAAATGCTGTTACTTCTGCAGCATGGATTGGTAGTATTGCAATGGATATTTTTGGTTTTGGTGAACTTGGTAATTTAACAAGACTAGCTACAAACGTTGCAAGTATTGGATCTCAATTTTTCTTAATGAATCCTTGGGGAAGAGATCAAGAGCTTGAAGCCGATAGATTAGGTATGATGATTATTCATTGGGCAGGATATGACATTTCTTCTATTCCGGCATTTTGGGAAGATATGTCAAGACAGAACTCTAACGAACACGATTTTTTCTCAACACATCCTGCAGATTCAAAAAGGATAGCTACTATGCAACAATTAATTGCTGAAATTGAAGGAGAAGAAGATTTTTATTCAAGACCGGTAATTGGGGAGAATAATATAATTAATCCAAATTCATTAGGTGATTTTTGTACAAATTGTGGTGCTCCTGTTGGTAGTGGTGATAAATTTTGTAACTCTTGTGGAAGTAAGCTTGAAATTGAATTAAAGTGTCCTAAATGTGGTCATCTTGTTGGCGATGAGGACATATTCTGCATGAATTGTGGTTTTAAACTTTAAATTATTTTTTTATATTCTTCAAATCGAAAAGTTTAAATAGGATATTATAAAGATATTATCTTGTGTATAAATTAATAGTTAATTATATTTAATTTATTTATAGAAAACTTTATGGATGTGAAGAACATGATATGTGAACCTCAAAATAATGAACTTGATTTAATATTTGTGATTGATAAAAGCGGATCCATGTATGGATCAGAAGGAGATACAATGGGTGGATTTAATTCTTTTCTTGAAAGGGAAAGGAAAAAAGGATTCAACACTAAAGTAACAACTGTTTTATTTAATGATGGTTACGAAATGTTGTACAAAAGAAAATCAATTGATGAAGTTGAAAACCTTACATCCGACGAATATTATGTGGAAGGATGTACTGCTCTTTTAGATGCAATTGGAAAAACTATTGTCTCTCTTGATAAAGAAATTGATAATGATGTTCTGTTTGTTATTATGACTGACGGGCTTGAAAATTCATCAGTTGAATATTCCAAATTCAATATTAAAAATATGATTGAAAGCCATAATTGGGAATTTATTTTCATTGGAGCAGATATAGATTCATATGCTGAAGCAGGAAGTATAGGTATTAAAAAATCTCGTGTAGCTAATTATGTAAAATCTACAGAAGGAATACATGAAGTATTTGAGTGTATGGATGAGGTTGTTGATTTAAAAAGAAGTAATGTATGTTTGGATGATGTGAATTGGAAAGAAAATTTAGAGAAATATGATTAATTTTCATATTTGTCTTCCAATCCCAATTTTCTAAATGCTCGTTTCCGTCTCATGCAGCTTTCACAAATTCCGCATGGATTTTCATCACCTTTATAACAAGAATAACTTAATTCTATTGGAGCACCATATTCAACTCCTTTTTTAATTATCTCTTCTTTATTTAACTCTATTAATGGTGCTTCAATTCTAATTTTTTCAGGAGATCCCTCTTTTATCAATTCATTGAATTTTTCCATATATTCTTTTGAATTATCTGGAAATGTTGCACCTTCCTCATTATTCCATCCAACAATTATTGCACTAGCATTGATGCTTTCAGCATAGGATAGGGCTATTGATGTAAAAACTGTGTTTCTTGCTGGAACCCAAACACTACTTGCACTTTCTTGGCTTTTGTTAATGTCATCCAAATCATCGTTTGTAATTTCAGGAATTTCTTCATCAGTATTCAAGCTGGAAGTGCTGATTTGGGAAAGCCATGGAAGGTCAATTACTTCATGAGTCCAGCCCATTTTTTCACATATTTTTTTTGATACTTCAATTTCTTTTTTAGCTGCTTTCTGACCATAATTAAAGGTTATTGCATGAATTTCATGTGTATTTGCGAAAATGCTTGTTGCAACTGTGCAATCAAGGCCTCCAGACATAACTGAAATAGCTTTTTTCATTTAATCATCTCACTTATTTTTTTAAGGGGAATCCCAGTATCTTCGGCTATGCTTTTTAAATCTTCATATTCTGGTCTTTTGGAGATTATCTCATCATTCAAATATCCTATTTTAAAGTTCACTTCATAGTATTTATTGTTGATGTTGAATGTTTGTTTTATAAATTCCCTTTTTGAAATTCCTCTGTGTATATTGGGAGTTATTCTGATACCTAGACTTCCAGTCTCTTTAAAAATGCTTTCAATGATATTTTCCCTATCTTCTTTTTTGGAAATTACTTTAAGGAGATTTCCCGGTCTGTTTTTTTTCATAATCATTGGAGTTATGGAAACATCTCTTGCACCCTTTTCTTGGAGTTTATTAAACAGGTATCCAATTTCTTCACCTGTTAGATGGTCGATATTTGTCTCAATAACATCTATTCTGTCGCTTTCAGTGATGTTGGAACTTTCAATGATTCTTAAAACATTAGGATGGTCAAAGTCTTTTTTTCCTGCTCCATACCCTGTATTTTTAGTCTTGATTAATGGAATGAATTCTTTTATTTCATCGCAAATTTCCATATAAATTGCAGCACCTGTTGGTGTTGCAAGTTCGCTTGAAACTGGTCCGCCAATCATTTTTGCATCTTTTAAGATTTCTACTACTGCAGGTGCTGGTACAGGTATAATTCCATGAGCAGTATTGACTCTTCCTCCGCCAACAGCTATTGGAAGACCAATTATTTTTTGATTGTCTAAATTTAAGCTATAATAAGCATAGATGGAACCTATCACATCAGCCACTGCATCACTTGCACCTACTTCATGGAAATGGACGGTTTCCAAAGTTTTACCATGGACTTTGCTTTCTGCAATCGCTATTCTTTCAAATACTTTGATTGAAGTTTTTATAACTCTTTCATCTAAATTTAATTCTTTTATTTTTTCAATGAAGTCAGGATAATGGATTGAATCTTTTTTTTCAAGCATTTCCACATGACAATAAGTTGATGTGATTCCTTTTTTGTTTATTTTTTCAAAGGTCACTTTGACTTTTCCAAATTTTTCTGCTGATTGCTCCATGATTTCTTTTAGTTTATTAGCATCTGCTCCTAAATCAACAAATGCACCTACTAGCATATTTCCAGCAATTCCACTTCCTTGTGGATCAATAATAATTGTCATAATGATAATTCCTTTTAGGTTATTAATATAAAATTTAAATTAAATAATTTATATATATTGTCTACATGGAATTTAATATTACCAAAAAAGATTACGGTATTTGCATAAATAATCCAAATCACTTTCTGGCATTCAGTGATTTTACAGTAAGTGATGGAATTGATATTGTAGAGAATATTAATATTGTAAAAGCTAAAGATGAGTTTGAAGCTACAGCAAAAAAGGCTGAAGTATTCAATCATTCCAAAGGTTCTTATATTGCACAAGCTGTAGATTCTATTGAGTATTTTCAAAATACCTATGATGATTTAACTATTTTTACGTTCATAGAAAATGATGTTGTCCTTGAAGATTTCACAGAATATTTAAAGGTAGCAAATTCCTCAAAAGGGTTTGTTGATGCAAGAATCAATCTAAGTCATATACTTTATGTTGATAAGGTAATTTCTCCAAAAGACCTGCTTAAGATATTTAAAATAGTGACTAATATTAAGGCAAAATCACTTGCAAGAATGTGTTTACCTTTACATATTCAAAATATACTTAATACTAATGACTTTTTAGCGGTTTTAGTTAATGTTAATCTATCTCAAAGTCAAGATCTAGACATCAATAATGCAGAATATGATGAAATTGACTGGAATGAGTTAAAGGTAAAAATTGAGGATGCTGTTGAAATAAGTTTGGAAGATGCATTCAAACGCTTGGATTTGACATTTGGAATTCTTGATTATTTTGTAGCAGAAGGAATTTTAATTGGAGATTTAGTAGATGCAGGTATGGAACTCGTAGCAGGTGTTGAAGTAACTCAAGAGCTTAGGGATAAATTGGAAGCACAAATTCTCAAATCATTAACAGATATAAATGTGATTGCATTGCTCGTTGCTGCAATGAGAACAGAACAAGATTTAACTGGAAATCGTATAAGGGAAGTTGATGTAAGTGATGATCCAGCTTATTTGTACACTGATGAAGTATTGGGTTTAGCTATTTCAAATCAAATTGCTGGAACAAAAGCAACTTTTAATTTTAAAAGATATGATGAAGCAAAACCTGGAATCATAGCAGGATTGCCTCCAATGCTTGATGATATTTTTGCAGGTTTAATTGCAGGGTGCATGTCTAAAATATTTGAAGAATAATTGGATGTGTTCTCAAACTTTTCTCTGCATGGATTAACATCTTTACTAATTTACCAAAATATTTATTAACGATAATATGTAAAGTATACTTTACAGTAAAGCTTCCTTTACATAGGTTGTGATTAATTTGAAAAATAACTTAGAAAAATTTAGGGCAGAAAAATCTATAAGTCAAACAGAACTTGCAGATGCCCTTGAAGTTTCAAGACAAACAATTAGTTCCTTAGAAAACGGAAGATATAATCCTTCTATTGTTTTAGCGTTCAAAATAGCAAAATATTTTGATAAAACAATTGAAGAGATATTTATTTATGAAGATGGTAAAGATGAGTAATGACTTTTTAGATAAAAAAATGAAATGGGTAAAAATTTACATTATCTTTGGAATTTTATTAATTCTTGTAAATTTCTGTTTTGATTTACTGAATGTAGATATTGGGGAATTTTGGCAAATAATGCTTAGTACATGGGGAATTATTTTTGTTGTAATGGGAATTGTTAGATTTTTATTATATCAAAACGATTCTGTATTGAAAAAGTATAAAATTGCAGAATCTGATGAAAGATATGAATTATTGAGAGGAAAAGCAGGATATTTAACATTTATTTTATCAACAATCACTTTAGCTATCTGCTCTGTAATCTTTATTTCAATAGATTTATTGATTCCAGGTTTTGTTGTGTTGGATATTTTGTTTATGCAATACATTGTTTTTTTAGTATTAGTTTGGCATTATAGTAAAAAATTATAGGTGAAATCAATTTAAGAGTTAATATCACAAGAATAATATATCATGTTGAATATAAGTTTAATAAATTATTCAATGTAGGGTTACCAAAATTTAAGGATATTTTTGAGGAATAAACGATGGAAGATGACAGTTACTTTGATGATGAGGAATTTTCAGCTATTAGGTCCCTTTTGGGACTTTTGACATTTTCAACAATATTGCCACTAAGAGTCTATACTTCAATTGAATATATGACCAAATTAACTTGGTGTTGGCCATTTTTACATATTTTCGTTGGAATATTGGCTGCTATTTGTGGATATGTGTCTTTAGAATTCCTGCATTTAAACGGTTTTTTCACAGCAGTCCTTGTGTATGCTTTTCTAATGATTATTACAGGATATAATCATTTGGATGGTGTAATGGACATGGCTGATGGAGTGATGGTTCATGGTGATCCTGAGCGTAAGATAGGAGTAATGAAAGATTCATCTGTTGGTGCAGGTGGTGTTGCAACCTTATTTTTAGTTGCAAGCCTTACTATTGCAGGATTATATAATATTTTGGATTATAATTTTATATTTGGTATTATTATATGTGAAATGGCTGCTAAAACTTCTCTATTGACAACTGCACTTTTATCAAAGCCGTTAGTTCCAGGAATTGGAAGCTATTTTATTAAAGAGACTACTGTTGCTAATTATTTGGTTTCAACAATTCTTATAATATGTATTGCATTTTTATTAGGTGATTTAGTCAGTGTTATTGGTGTTTTGGGGGCTGTTGTTGGCGGTATTGTTATAGCAACTGTTGCAAAACGCAATTTCGTTTTAGCTAATGGGGATGTTCTTGGAATGAGCAATGAAGTTGGACGTCTGTTTGCATTATTATTCATGGCAATTGCATTATATTTCATTTAATTTAATTTTACTACTTAAAATTAATATTTTAGTGATTTAAGCGATTAATTTATTAATTAAGATGCTTATAGTACTTTTGATGAGTTATCACTTGTATGGTTCACCTCCATTTTTCAATTATCTTATCACTACATTTTCCTCAAATTGCATCTTTAAGTGATAACTTCATCAAATCAAGCAAATTATTATATATTTTTAAATTAAATATTAAATCATTATTTTTTACAATTAATTAACTAGCTGATATTATGAATGTTAATGTTTTAAGATTAGATCATAGACTTAAAAGGGATACTCGTATTACTACTCATGTTTGTTTAACTGCTCGTGCATTTGGAGCAAGCAAGATTTATCTTGCCGGTGAAAGGGATACTAGACTCATGGAAAATGTAAGGGATACTGCTTCAAGATTTGGTGGAAATTTTGAAATAGAACACACTGAAAGTTATATGGGAGTAATTAAAAAATGGAAAGCTGATGGTGGTAAGGTTGTTCATCTCACTATGTATGGATCACAGGCTCATGAGGTTGCTCCTGAAGTAAGAGAGGATGGTAGTGACATTTTAATAGTTGTTGGTGGTTCTAAAGTTCCTGGAAGTGTTTATAAAGCTGCTGACTGGAATGTATCTGTTTCAACTCAACCTCATTCAGAAGTATCTTCACTTGCAGTATTTCAGCATTTGCTGATGGATGGTAAGGAATTTGATTTAGAGTTTGAAAATCCAGTATTGGAAGTCATTCCAACAGCTCATGGAAAGAATGTCAATATTCATGATGAAAACCGTTAAGATATAAAATCATCTAATCTTTTAATTGCTTTTAATTTTTCATCTTTTTTTATGCGTGCTTGATCAAGAGCGTCTCTTATTGTTTGGATGGAGTTGTCATAAATATCTCTGTCAACAGGATATGGAAAACCATCCTTTCCTCCGTGTGTGAAACTGTATTTCACTGGATCTTTCCAGCTTGCAGGTTCACCATAAACCAAGTCGGATATTAATGCCAATGCTCTTATTTTTTTAGGTCCGATTCCCTGAAGCAGAATCAATTCTTCATAATTTTCGGGTTGTATTTCATAGGCTTTTGTTAGGACTTCAAATTCTTTATCTGAAATGTCCATGTCCAGAACAGGATGATGTTCGGGCATTGAAAAATCTTCCAAAAGCATTTGGTTCTCTTTTCTTTTAAAATATTGTCTTAAGTGATTGGGATTGTCATTTATTAAATCCACACTTATATTTTGAGCTTCCACACTATCTTTTGATGGCATATTTAATGTGTTTGGTGTTTTTTTTATCGCAGGAAATACCACTATGAGGATTGTTTAATAATTCTTCAACTTTGCTGCCTAACCAGTGATAACGCCTAGCATATTTGCTGTCGGTGTTTAGTCCTTGCTGGACAACTGCCCAATCTCCTTTTTCAGTAATAAAGAAATTATGCTGGTATAATGTATATCCATCTTGAATGCAGGAATTGTCGATTTTAGCAGATAACTTACTGGTTTTAACAAGTTTTTCTGTAGTTTTTGTTTTTAAATTGAACAATTCTCCGGCATGTTCGATTCCTTGGGGTGTTTTTTTAGATTTTGCACCTTTGCCTCCACTTAAGTATATTCCATGTTCTTCTGGACTTAATGATGCTTTTAGAGCTCCTAATGTTGTTGTAGTTGTTCCTGAAGAATGCCAGTCAAATCCTAAAACGCAAGAGAATGCCTGGAACCAGTAGGGATTAGAAATTCTATTTAAAAACTCATTTATACTATATTCTTCAATAATAACTGAAGCTAGGGCTCCTGATAAATCAACCATTCTGGAGAATAACCATTTTGGAGGGTGTCCTCCATGGAGTGGTAAATTAACTGCTCCTCTTCTTTGCATGACTAATTTTATATGTTTAATTAAATATTATTTTTTTTGAAAGAGCATTTGGAACGTATTTTGTATATTATACAAAACTTTAATAAGTAATGGTTAATAAAATTATTAATGTTATATTTATTAACAAAATTATTTAATCAAAATTATTAGGAGCGTATTTATTATGGCTATAGATAACGGAGATTTTGTAAGGGTAAATTTTACCGGTAAAATTAAAGACACTGATGAAGTATTTGATACTACTTATGATGAAATTGCACAAGAAGCTGGACTTTTTGATGAAAATAAAACTTATAAACCAATTCCTATTGTTGTAGGAGGAAATCATTTATTACCTGCTATTGAGGAAGCTATTATTGGATTAGAAGAAGGCGAGACTAAACATGTTGAAGTAGATTCTGATAATGCATTTGGTCCTAGAGACCCTAAAATGGTTCAATTAGTACCTATGAAAGAATTCAAAAAACAAGGAATGACCCCTTTCCCTGGTATGAGAATCCAATCTGAAGGTGCATCTGGTAAAATCTTAACCGTAAACGGTGGAAGAGTAAAAGTTGACTTCAACCATGAATTAGCAGGAAAAGATTTAGTTTACGATGTTGAAGTAAGTGAAATCATTGATAATGAAGAAGACAAAATCAAAAGTATGATTGAGTTACATTATTCTAACCCTAACGTAGATATTGACAAAACTGAAATTGACATCGTTGATGGTGTTGCAAACATCAAATTAGATGAAATGGCTAAATTTGATCAAAAATCTTACATGGACATTACCTTTGCAAGATTCAGAATAGCTAAAGATATCTGGGATAACATTGATGAAATTACCAAAGTTAATTTCGTTGATGAATTCGAGAAAAAAGAAGAATCTAACGATGATGAAGAAGAATAGATTTATTCTTCTTAAACTATTTTTTTTACTAAATTTTCAATCCGTCTTTGATGGATATAATTGCAGGAATGTTTTCTACTTTTAGTTCAAACATAGCTTCCATTCCTTCACTTTCAAATAAGACACATTTTTTTTCAATTACTTTACTTGTAAGCAATGCTGCAACAGGCGGGGTTACTGCAAAAACAGAATTGTTTTCATCGAGTTTTTGTGCTGTTTTATCACTTAGTATTCCTTTTCCAATGTGAATTTTAACTCCGTTTTCACTTAGGCAAGGTATTGTTGATTCGATTTCCACTTTACTACTTGTTGTTGGTGCAATTCCAGCATCACTAAAAGCAGTATGCATTATAACGCTTCCATTTAAGTCAAAAGGTACTTTATTTTCTTCAATTAATTTGACTAATTGTGGAAGAGCAGCATCACGTCCAGTATATATTGTTCCGGAAATTGTAATTTGATCTCCAACATTAAGATTTAATAAGTCTTCATCAGTAATTGGTGTAGTTAAATGTTTCATGTTTATTAGTTGTATTGTTTTTTTAATAAATTTTTATTTTTTTTAAATTTATCATGATTTCACATAAAATATTTAAATGTTCATTAACAAAGATATAATACATTATAAATTAATATTAGTATAGAATTATTAGGAGATTCAAAATTGATTATTATTGATGAAAATTTGTGTAAAGGATGTCATCTCTGTTTATTCATGTGTCATGAAAACGTATATGCTATATCCTCTGAAACTAATAAAAAAGGAGTACAATTACCTTTTGTTAAATTTGGGGAAAGGTGTAATAAATGCGGTACTTGTGAAATTGCATGTCCTGACCAAGCAATAACAGTAGATTTGCCTGAAAACTGGTGGATGAAGGATGATAATTCCGTTAACTTCAATCCTAAATTTACTAAAGGAAAAGGTGTTAAAAATGACTGAGGAATTTTTTGTTCAAGGAAATGAAGCATGTGCTAAGGGTGCATTGGCTGCAGGATGCAGATTTTTTGCAGGTTATCCAATCACTCCATCTACAGAAATTGCAGAAACTTTATCTCGTGAGTTACCTAAAGTAGGAGGTTCATTTGTTCAGATGGAAGATGAAATTGCTTCTGCTGGAGCAATTATTGGTGCTTCATGGGGTGGAGCTAAATCAATGACTGCAACTTCAGGTCCGGGTATTTCATTAATGCAGGAAAATATCGGTTATGCATTCATGACAGAAACTCCAATTGTTCTTATTAATGTTCAAAGAGGATCTCCATCTACTGCACAGCCAACAATGGCTGCACAAGCGGATATGATGCAAGCTCGTTGGGGTTCACATGGAGATTATGAACCTATTGCATTATCTCCTTCAAGTGTTCAAGAATTCTTTGATTTTACTATTAAAGCTTTTAATTTAGCTGAAGAATATAGGGTTCCTGTATTTGTTATGGCTGATGAAGTTATAGGACATATGAGAGAAAAAATCACTGTTCCAGATAATATTGAAATTGTTCCTAGAAAAAGACCAGAAAAAACTGATGATTATTTACCATTTGAAAATGTTGAAAATGGAACAACATCTATGCCTGCATTTGGTGATGGATTTAATGTTCATGTAACAGGTCTTACTCATGATGAAAGAGGATACCCTGATACAAACACTCCTGAAACTCATGAAAACCTTGTTAAAAGAATTTGTAATAAAATTTTAATGAATAGGGATAAAATCTGTTCTGTAAGAAGTGAAAATTGTGATGATGCAGATATTGTTATTGTATCATATGGTGCTCCTGTTAGATCTGTTGTGGAAGCGGTTAATAAAACAGATAAAAAAGTGGGTTATATTAAAATAGACACTCCATGGCCATTCCCTGATGAACAAATTAAAGAATTAACTAAAAATGCAAGTGATGTGCTTGTTGTAGAAATGAATTTAGGTCAAATGTATTATGAAGTTGATCGTGTAGTTAAAGATAAAAATGTTCATTTGTTTGGTAAGATTGGAGGAGTACTACCAACTCCTGATGAAATATTAGATGAAATTAATAAAATAGGAGGAAACTAAATGTCTGAAGGTAAACAAAACAGATTTCTCCCGTATTTAAGAGATGATAGATTACCTCATATCTTTTGTCCAGGCTGTGGAAATGGAGCTATTATCAATGCATTCTTAGCAGCTATGGAAAAAGCGGAAATGGATTTTGATAATATAGCAATGGTTTCTGGAATTGGGTGTTCTTCAAGAATTCCAGGATACTTGAAATGCGATTCTTTGCATACTACTCATGGAAGAGCTTTAAGTTTCGCAACCGGTTTAAAGACAGCTAATAAGGATTTGGATGTTGTTGTATTTACTGGTGATGGTGATGCTGCTTCTATTGGAGGTAATCATTTAATTCATGCAGCTAGAAGAAATATTAATCTAATTGTGATTTGTATTAATAATAATATTTATGGTATGACTGGTGGTCAAATCAGCCCTACTTCTCCTAAAGGTAGTTTTGGAACTACTGCACCTTATGGTAATTTAGATACTCCATTTAATTTAGCAGAACTTGTTGCTGCTGCTGGTGCAACTTATTCTGCAAGATGGACTACTGTTCAAATTGAGAATTTAGTAACTTCCATTAAAGATGGATTAAAAAATCCAGGATTTTCATTTATCGAAGTCGCAACTCAATGTCCAACTTATTTTGGTCGTAAAAATAAGCTTAAAACTCCTACTGCAATGGCTGCTGTTATGAAAGCAAACACAGTATTTAAATCTGCAGCAGATAGAATGAGACCAAAAGAGTTAGAAGGAAAAATAGTCGTTGGTGAATTTGCTAACACTCAAAGAAGTGAATTTACTGAAAATATTGATAAATTAAGTGTAGAAAAATCAGGTAATAAAACTATTATCAATTCTGCATATGAAACAGAGTTATAGGTGGATAATATGAGAACTGAAATTAGAATTTGTGGTTTTGGAGGTCAAGGAATTATTCTTGCAGGTATTATCTTAGGTAAATCTGCATGTCTTTTTGATGGTAAGGAAGCTGTCCAAACACAATCCTATGGTCCTGAAGCTCGTGGTGGAGCTTCTAAATGTGAAGTTGTAATTAGTGATACTACTGTTGATTATCCTAAAGTTCAAAATCCAGATATTTTGGTTGCAATGTCTAATGAGGCTTTAATTAAATATATTGTGGATTTAAAAGATAATGGAACTTTAATTGTTGATCCTGGAACAACTGACATTGAAGACGTTAGGGAATTTATTGAAGAACATAATATTAAAGTTTATGAAGCTCCTGCTACTAAAACAGCTATCGATGAAATAGGACTTAAAATTGTAGCAAACATTGTTATGGTTGGAGCTATTACAAAAATTACTGGAGTAATATCCAAAGAATCAGCTATTAAAGCAATTGAAGTAAGTGTTCCTAAAGGAACAGAGAAGAAAAATATCAGTGCTTTTGAAGCAGGATACGCTCTAGCGGAATAGGTGTTATAATGAAATTTTTTGAAAATGTAGCAAAACAAATTTTTAATAAGGAAGGAATTCCAATTTTAGAGGGGCATGTTGCTTATTCTCCTGAAGAAGCAATGACAATATCTTCAGAGATGGGTGTGCCTGTTGTTATTAAAGCACAAGTTTTAACTGGTGGAAGAGGTAAAGCTGGTGGTATTAAATTCGCTAATAATCCTGGTGAAGCATTAAAAGTAGCTGACGAAGTCTTAGGAATGCAAATTAAAGGTGAAACAGTAAAACATTTATTGGTTGAAGAAAAAGCAGATATTCTCAATGAATTCTTTGTCAGTGTGTCTATAGATAGGGGTGCTAGAAGACCAGTTATTATAGCAAGTAAAGAAGGCGGAATCGAAATTGAAAACTTAGCTAAGACTAACCCTGGAAAACTTATTAAGTATTATCCAAATCCTCTAATTGACTTCTTGCCTTATGAAGCACGTGAAATTGCACGTAAAATGGGTGTTTCTTCTGAATTAATTTCTCCGTTAGGAAATATAATTTGGAAATTGTATAATGTATTTGCAAAGTACGACTGTGACACTGCTGAAATCAATCCGTTAATTGAAACTCCTTCTGGATTAATAGCAGGTGATGCTAAACTTGTTGTTGAAAATGACTCATTATTTAGACACCAAGATTTAGTTGAAAAATTACATTATAAAAGGAAAACTGTTGATTTCGTTCAGTTAGATGGGGATATTGCTGTTATTGGTAATGGTGCAGGTTTAACATTGACTGCTATGGATATGATCAAGCTTAATGGTGGAGCACCAGCAACTTTCCTTGATATTGGTGGTGGAGCTTCAGAACAAGTCATCAAGCAGGCTTTAAACATTGTATTAAACTATGAACCGGTTAAAGTAGTATTTTTAAATGTCTTAGGTGGTATTACTAAAGCTGATGATGTTGCTCGTGGTGTGGTCAAAGCTTTAGAGCAATCTGAACGTCCAGTCCCAATCGTAATAAGATTGACTGGTACAAACGAAGAAGAAGGTCAAAAAATCTTAGAAGAAGCTGGAATTCCATTTGAAACTTCAATGGAAAAGGCAGCTAAAAAGGCTGTTGATCTTTGTAAGGAATTAAAACAGGAAGGAAAATAACTTTCCTTGTTTTTTAATTCTATAAAATTTAAATAAAAAAAGTGAGTGAATTTTTAATTTATTCAAGTAAAACAACACGACTAATTTCAGATTCATTTACTAATTCTTTACCGCATTCATCACCTATTTTTTTTGCAAAGGATTTAATTTCATTAAATGTAGGCATGTTGTCAAGTGTTAATCTGTCACGTGATGAGCCAACGCACATGTATGCTTTTATTTCCACATAATCGGGGTCTGCTTTTTTTATTAGTTTAGCATATTCTTCTGGTTGTTCCATATTTT
Source organism: Methanobrevibacter sp. (assembly GCF_050872065.1). Lineage (GTDB taxonomy): Archaea > Methanobacteriota > Methanobacteria > Methanobacteriales > Methanobacteriaceae > Methanocatella. The sequence continues at coordinate 29,347 of NZ_JBNMGD010000005.1, read as the reverse complement.
TTCCCTTAACACAAGTGTTCCTTATGCATGTACGTGAACTAAAACTAGATAATGTTTCAAGTGATTCATTTAAATTGTTCCAAGCATTGTTTATTCTTGGTCTGCATACTTCATTAAATATTTTCTCGTTAGGTGCATCTAATGAGAGGTATAGTTGATATGGATCGTTTTCTAAATTTCTTAATCTATCAACGCATTGGCCGTTACTTACTACAAATGTTGTAAAATCTCGGCGGTTGAATTCACCAATTAATTCATCAATTTTTGGATAAAGAGTTGGTTCTCCTGCAAGAGATATTGCAGCATTGGTTGGTTTTTTAAGCTCTTCCAATTTCTTTCTGTTTGCTTTGTCATTTCCGTAATATCCACATAATAAATTATTTTGAGCTTCAATAGCTCCATCAATGATTGTTTTAGGGTCATCGTACTCGTCATCTTCCCATGCAGTTTGAGTATAAGTCAAATCCCTCCAGCAGAACTCACATTCCTGTTGGCAATTTGGAACTGCAGGTGACATTTGAAGGCATCTGTGTGATTGGATTCCATAAAATTTCTCTTTATAGCAAACTCCTTTATCTACTATACTTTGACGTGTCCAATGGCAAGTTTTAACAGCTGCATGCCCATGATTACCTACAAATCTGTATCCACTTTTTTCTAGTTTTTTAATTTGTGTTTCGTTAAATGACATATTATTTTTATGTTTAGATTTGGTCATATATACATTTTTCAATAGGTATATAAATTTAATATTTATTGAACAATATTGTATTATAATTTTTAAAACTATTTATATGTTTAATAATTATAATTTTTATTATGATATTATGGAATAAAAATCATGAAAAATTATTTTTTATTAATTCAATGAAAGTTGCGTTTCCTTCCCAACTATTTTATAAGACAGATGATTGCAGGTATTTGGCATATTGGCCGAAGGGTTACAGGGGCAGAAAATCAACATTACAATCAAGAAACTCGTTAATAGGTGAATTTACAGAGAATTGGGTTTTTGAGCTGTTTAAAAAATTGATAGCTAAGAATAATTTATTTTTGGTAAGGCAGGCAAGAATTCCATCATTGGGTATTACTTCACGCTCTCCAGCTGATCTTGTCATATCAACTTCCAATAAGAAAGTTTTAAAGGCAAGTGAGGTAAAAGTTATTTTTGAGGTTAAAATGTCTATTGTGTGGAACTGGCAATACTTTGAAGATTCTAATAATGTTGTTGAAATCGGAGACTTCAGGACTCATCAGGGAAGGCCGAGCTTCACACGTTCGGACTCTATTTTAAAAGCTATTGGTAAATGTATTAGTATAAGGGTTTCAAGTTTTGAATCATCAAAAATTCCTATTATTGTCATAGGAAATGCCCCATTATCTAATGGTTTTTGTAAAAAAGCAGATCATTTAAAAAAAGTAGGTATAATTCAAGGTTTTTGGTCTTTAAATCCATTCCCGTTAAATCATGGAAATACTCGAAAAACCTCTCCTTATGGAGGATATATTAGGTTTAATAATACCTTGGAATTAAAAGAACATTTAAGTAATTTATTCTCTCAGGATTTAAATTTCTTTTCTGGAATGGAAAATCCCGAGACATTAGGTGAATATATTGAAATTGCTAATAGTGAAAATAGTCATGAAGATAAAGGTTTAAGATTTTTAGATTTAATTAGAAGGTAGTAATATGGTAAGAAAAACTCAAACATCATCGTTTGGATCGGTTTTAAGGGAATCTCACAATTCAAAAAAATTTTATGGATCAAAACTATATGAAAATCTTAAAATCCCAAAAAATATTGAGTTTATAGAATCAAAAATCAAAAAAGAAGATTTAAATAAGTTTTATTGCAAGTCTAGTGAAAATATGGATGAAATTCCAGATAACAGCGTCCATTTAATGATTACTTCACCTCCGTATAATGTTGGAAAGGAGTATGATAATGATTTGACTCTGGATGGATATCTGGAATTGTTAACTTCTGTTTTTAGTGAGACTTATAGAAAACTGGTGACTGGAGGACGGGCATGTATTAATATAGCAAATATTGGAAGAAAACCGTATATTCCACTTCATGCAATGGTTATTGAGATAATGTTGGATTTGGGATTTTTAATGCGTGGAGAAATCATATGGGATAAATCTGCAAGTGCAGGCGGATCTTGTGCATGGGGGAGTTGGATGTCTGCTTCGAATCCTGTCCTTAGGGATTATCATGAGTACATTCTAATTTTTTCAAAGGATTCTTATTCTAAAAATAAATCTCAAGAAAAGAAGGATACAATTGGTCATGATGAGTTTATTCAATGGACAAAAAGTATATGGACATTTCCAGCAGTTAATGCAAAGAAAATAGGTCATCCTGCACCATTTCCAATTGAACTACCTCATAGGCTTATAAATCTCTATACTTATGAGGGGGATGTTGTCTTAGATCCATTTTGTGGCAGTGGGACAACTTGCATTGCAGCTACTTGGAATAATAGAAATTATATAGGATATGATATTGAGGAGAAATATATTCAATTATCAAAAAAGAGACTTTCTAATCAAAAATTTATTTAATAGTATTATCAAATATTATTATTAAATAGTTGTTGGGGATTATTATGGATACACCAATTGTTATATTAAACTATAAAACTTATTTAGAATCAAGTGGTATAAAAGCTTTAGAGCTTGCAAAAGATTTAGAAAGTGCTGCTGAGGAATCTGGAATTACTATGGTTGCAGCTCCACAAACAGCAGATATCTATAGATTAAGTCAGGAAACTTCACTTCCAATTTTTGCTCAGCACATTGATCCGATTTCTCCTGGGGGACATACTGGATCTAACCTGATTAACACATTACTTGATGCGGGAATTAGTGGAACTTTAATCAATCATTCTGAAAATAGAATGAAGTTAGCAGATATTGCTGAAGTTGTGAAATTATGTAAGGATTATGAAATTGAATCCTGTGTATGTACTAATAATATTGAAACTTCAAAAGCTGTTGCAGCTCTTAATCCAGTTGCTGTGGCTGTTGAGCCTCCAGAACTTATTGGAACTGGAATACCTGTATCTCAAGCTCAACCGGAAGTTGTTGAAGACACTGTAAAAGAAGTTAAATCAATCAATAAAAAAATTAAGGTTTTATGTGGTGCTGGAATCACTACTGGTGATGACATGAAAGCTGCTATGGAGTTAGGTGCTGATGGAGTATTGCTTGCATCAGGTATCATTAAAGCAGAAAGTCCGAAAGATGCTTTACTTGATTTGGTAAGTAAATTATAGAGTGAGAAAATGGCAGAATTTAATACAATTGATGATTTTGATATTGAAAATAAGACTGTTCTTGTAAGAGTTGATATTAATTCACCTGTGGATCCAGGTTCTGGAATCATTTTGGATGACACTAGATTAAGGTTACATGCTCAAACTATTAAGGAACTATCTAACAAAGGTGCTAAAGTAGTGCTTCTTGCACACCAAAGCCGTCCAGGTAAAAAGGATTTCACAACTTTATCCCAACATGCTGATGCTCTATCCGACATTTTAAATTTAAGAGTAAAATATATTGATTCTTTATTTTCAAATGCTGCAAAAGAAGCTATTCGTGATTTAAAACCTCATGAGATTCTTCTTCTTGAAAATGCACGTTTCTTTTCAGAGGAATCTCTTTCAAGGACTCCTATTGAACAATCAAAAACATTGCTTGTCAGACACTTGTCTCCATTGATTGATTATTTTGTAAATGATGCATTTGCTGCAGCTCACAGGTCTCAAGCTTCTTTAGTTGGTTTTACTGTTAACACTCCTTCAGCTGCAGGTAGGGTAATGGAAAAGGAGCTAACCGTAATCCAAGATGCATTAGATAATGTACAGCACCCATGCGTATTTTTACTTGGTGGAATGAAACCTGATGATTCTATTGATGTTATGGAGAATGTATTAAGTAATGGGACTGCAGATGCTATTCTAACAACTGGTATTGTTGGAAACATTGTGCTATGGGCATCTGGTGTAGATATTGGCCAAGCTAATAGAGATTTCATCATCAGCAGAGGATATGAGGATATGGTTGAAAAATCTAAACAACTAATCGAAAGATTTGGAGATAAAGTAAAATATCCTATTGATGTTGCATGTGAAATTGATGGTGAAAGAGTGGATATTGATATTGGTGAAATTCCAAATGAATCTATTTTTGATATAGGTGTAAAAACAATTAGTTTTTATGCAAAAGAAATCAGGGATGCAAAAACAATATTTGCTAATGGTCCTGCGGGAGTATTTGAGAATCCTGAATTTGCAATAGGAACAGAAGATTTAATTAATGCTATTGCAAAATCTGATGGTTTTTCTATTATAGGTGGAGGACATATTGCAGCAGCTACTGCAGGGCTTGGATGTGAAGATCAAATGAGTCATGTAAGTAGTGGTGGTGGAGCTTGTATTAGTATGTTAGCTGGTAAAAAATTAGCTGCTGTTGAAGCTTTAAAAAATAGTAAAAAATAATTTTTTTACTTTTATTTTTTATGAATAATTTTTAATAGTTCCTCAGATGCACTTCTAGGATCTTCTGCATTCATTATTGCACTTACTACAGACAGTCCAGCAATTCCAGTATCTATTAATTCAAATGCATTGTTGTGATTAATTCCACCGATTGCAACTACTGGAATATCAATAGATTCAACAACTTTTTTTAAATCTTGTTTTGTAATGGAAGGTGCATCATCTTTGGTTGCAGTTGGAAATACTGCTCCTGTTCCGATGTAGTCCGCACCATCTTCCTGTGCTTTTTTAGCTTCAGATATTGTAGAAGCTGAAACTCCTAAAATTTTATCCTTTCCAATTAGTTTTCTTGTAACATCACATGGCATGTCACTTTGGCCAACATGTACACCGTCAGCATCAATAGCTAATGCTACATCAACTCTATCATTAATTATTAATGGTACATTATATTTTGTTGTAATTTCCTTAACTCTCAAAGCTAAATTATAAAAGTCTAATGTTTCAGAAGTTTTTTCTCTAATTTGAACTACACTAACTCCACCTTTTATAGCTTCTTCTATAGTTTTCAAAAATTTTTCAACGTCACTACTTTTGTCGGTTACAAGGTAAAGAGATAAATCTATATTGTTCATAATATCATCATGTTTGATTCATTAATTAAACTGGTACTATTAGTTTTGTATAAGTAATCAATTAAATAAGTTCTAAATGAACCAGTGCCATCATTTTTTTCATTTACTTTTGCTCTTGCTTTTTCACCAGCAAGGTTCATTGCTAAAATTGCAATAAGACTTCCTTCCAATGGATTTGAACCAGCAATACAACTTCCTAAAATTGATGATAACATACATCCACTGCCGGTTATTAATGGCATCATGTCATCCCCATTGTCAATAGCTATTGTTGTTTTTCCATCGGTTAGAATATCAATAGGACCACTTGCCAATATTACAGTATTTAATTTCAAAGCTAATGTTGCTATCCATTCACCATTTACTTTTACATTTTCTTTTGTGATAATATCATCAGCATTAACATCGACACCTTTTGCAGTGTTGATTTCATCTAAAACTCCAGATAGTTTTGCAATAGCTTTAATTTCACTTATATTTCCTCTAATTGCTGTAATATTGTGGTTTTCAATTAGGTTAATAGTTGTTTTATTTCTAAGTTCGGTTACTCCAACACCTACTGGATCTAAGATGATTGGTGTATTAGTCTCATCAGCTTTTTTACAGCTAATTTCCATGGCTTCAATTTGATCTTTACTTAATTTTCCGATATTTATTACTAATACATCTGCTATTGCTACAACTTCTTCTAATTCTTCACTATCTTCAGCCATGAATGGTGATCCACCAACTGCAAGAACAGCATTTGCACAATCATTAATTGTTACTGAATTGGTAATACAATGGGTTAATGCATTTTTTTCCCTGATTTTAGTTAAATTTTCTTCAATTTTATCTAATAATTTACTTTCATTATTTATCATGATTATTAATTATAAATTTTATTTTATTTAAATTTTATTGGAATTATACTATTTTATAGTAAACTATTTAAAGGATGATTAATAAAATTAATTTTGTTATTCAATATTTTATTATGCCTCGGTGGCTCAGTCTGGTAGAGCGCGAGACTTGTAATCTCGTGGTCGCGGGTTCAATTCCCGTCCGGGGCTTTAATTTTATATTGACTCCATATTTTTTTCATGAATATGATGAATTATGGAAACATTTATATACTACTTTGTATATAATTATTATTAGTGTGTTATCTGCATACTTATATGTATGTGGGTCCGTAGGGTAGCTTGGTCGATCCTTTGGGCTTTGGGAGCCTGAGACTCCGGTTCAAATCCGGGCGGACCCATTTACCCGCCTTAGCTCAATTTGGCAGAGCGTTGGACTGTAGATCCAAATGTTGCTGGTTCAAGTCCGGCAGGCGGGATTTGTCAGTTATTTATTTTTCATCAATATGGAAAATTTTGAAAACCAATATGGTTTTCCGAAACCTTTATATATGATGAGAAACATAATAATTGAATAGTGTATTGTTATACTGTTTGAGATTCTATGCCCTGGTGGTGTAGGGGCTATCATGTGGGCCTGTCGAGCCCGCGACTCGGGTTCAAATCCCGGCCAGGGCGCTTCGAACTTAAATAGTATCTGTATCTCATAGGCCTGTAGCTCAGTCTGGCAGAGCGCTTGGCTTTTAACCAAGCGGCCGCGGGTTCAATTCCCGTCAGGCCTGTTTCTAATTTTATATTTTAACTTTTCTATTTGGAGGAAATTATTTTGAAAAGTGAATTTGATATTCAAAAGCATATGCTTGTACCAAAGCATGAGATCATGACTGAAGAAGAAATTTCAAACGAATTTAGTGATGTGGATTATGATTTTAAAAATCTTCCTAAAATTAAAGTTGATGATCCTGTTGCAGAATCTATTGGTGCTAAACCAGGTGATGTTTTGAGAATAACTCGTGAAAGTGAAACTGCTGGTTTTTTTGTTACTTATAGAATCGTTGAAGAATGATATAAATTTAGAATTAGTGAAGTTTATATATTTAATTTCTGTATTTTTTTGTTTTTTGGAAATTCATTATAATAAATTTGAACTTAGTTTGAGAGGAATTATCTTAAAGAAGATAGTTAGGAGTAAATTAAGAATAATGATTAAATGATTTAGTTATTAGGTTTTTCCTTTTTATTTTTATTTAGTTAATTATTTTTATTGCGTTTTATGTAATTGGAGGATGTTCATGACAGTGAATAATTGGAAATTAGTTGATGCATTTTTCGATAAATATGATTTAGTCGACCATCATATAAAATCCTACAATGATTTTGTAAATAATAGGATTCAAAATATTATTGATATTACTGATCCTATTTCCTTAGATGATGGTAAGTATACTTTAAAAACTGGGGAAATACGTATTGAAAAACCATCTAATAAAGAAGCTGATGGTTCTAGAAGTATTATTGACCCTACTGAAGCTAGACTTAGGAATTTAAATTATTCTGCAGATATGTATCTTGAAATGGCATTAAATGAAGAAGGAGAAGATAATCCATTAGAGGAAGTATATATTGGTGAATTGCCAGTTATGCTTAAGTCTGATATTTGTCATCTTAATGGTCTAAATGATGAAGAATTAATTGCAAAACACGAAGACCCTCAAGATTTAGGAGGTTATTTCATTGTAAATGGTTCTGAAAGAGCTGTTGTTACCATGGAAGAGATTGCACCGAATAAAATTATCCTTGAACGTATGGGTGAAGTTGAAGAGAGACATGCTAAGGCTGTTGTGACTTCAATCAAAAGTGGTTTTAGAGCTAGAATTACCTTAGAGTATAAAAAACCACGTAAAAACAAAGCTTTTTTAAGAATTTCCTTCCCATATCTTCCTGGAGAAATTCCATTAGTTGTATTGTTAAGAGCTCTTGGTTTAGCTACTGATCAAGAAATAATCACAGCTATTTCCGATGATAATAACTTCCAAATGATGATTGCGGATGATATTCAAGTTTCTCAAGAAGAATTGGATAAATTCATAGATCAAAATGTCATTAAAAATGGTGATATGGATGAGGTAAGACAACATTTACAAGATGCTGCTATTAAATATATTGGTAATAGAGTAGCTAAAAATATGCCTAAAGAGTATCGTTATAAACGTGCTAAGGATGTTGTCAACCGTTATTTATTACCACATATGGGTATTGAAGAGGAAAGATGTTATGATAAAGCTATTTATCTTGCTGAAATGACTGAAATGTTATTGGAAGTCATTGAAGAAAAAAGAAAGCCACACGATAAGGACCATTACACTAACAAAAGGCTTAGAGTATCTGGTGACTTAATGGAAGATTTATTCAGAGTTGCTTTTACAAATTTAACAAGAGATATGAGCTATCAACTTGAAAGAAGTCTTGCCCGTGGTAAAGATCTTTCAATTAAGCAAGCAGTTCGTAGTGATGTTTTAACTGAAAACATTAAACACGCAATTGCTACTGGAAATTGGGTTGGTGGAAGAGCTGGTGTAAGCCAACTTTTAGACAGAACAAGTTACATGGGAACTCTTTCTCATTTAAGACGTGTTGTATCTCCTTTAACTAGAAGTCAACCTCACTTTGAAGCAAGAGATTTGCACCCAACTCAATTTGGTAAAATATGTCCAAACGAAACTCCAGAGGGACCTAACTGTGGTTTGGTAAAGAACTTAGCATTATTGTGTAATATTTCAGAAGGTTCTGATGAACAAGAAATTATTGATGTCATTGAACAAATGGATGTTGAAATGATTTAAGGATGTGGAATGTTGTCTGTAGATTATAAAAAACCTGAAACTGAAGAGAAAAAGGCGTTTTATTATTTTGGTTTTGAAAGATTAGCTCCTTTTAATGAAGTTAATGCAATTATTACTCAATTAAAAGAAAAATTCGCTGAGGACGAGGAAGCATTAGAAAAAATTAATTATCATGTTGAATTCATAGAGTCTTATTTTGATGATGATGAATTAAAAGCTGATGATAGTTTAAACGTTCCATTTAAGAAAGATAAACGTAGAGCTAAATGGGCATCCTATAAAAAAGACTTCCCAGAAGTGGATTTAACAGAGGAAGTAATTTCTGAAGATACTAATGGAAGTAATCTTGCTGAAGAATCCCTTGAAGAAGTTTCTGAAATTACTAATGAAATTGAACCTGTTGAGGAATCTATTGAAGAAGTTGTTGAGGATAATGAGACTGCTTCTGTTGAAAATAAACCTCGTGTATTTAATAAGAAACACTCTCAGACTAAAATTTACATTAATGGTGAACTTTTAGGTTATTGTAAAGATCCTATTGCTTTTACTCAGGAAATGAGAGAGAAAAGAAGGAAAGGACAAATATCTCATGAAATGAACATTACATATTATGAGGAAAATCACGAGATATATATCTTCAATGATCCTGGAAGAGCAAGAAGACCTTTAATCATTGTTCAAGATGGTGTTCCTCTTTTAAGAGAAGAGCATATAAATAAAGTTGCTGATGGTAAATTAAATTGGGATGATTTAATCAGTGGCGGTTTCATTGAATATTTGGATGCTGAAGAAGAGGAAAACTCATATATTGCAATGAATTTAGCTGATTTAACTGAGGATCATACTCATTTAGAAATAGATCCAGCTACCATGTTAGGTATCTGTGCTGGAATTATTCCATTCTCTGATCACAATTCCTCTCCAAGGAACACAATGGAAGCAGGTATGACAAAACAAGCTTTAGGATTATATGTATCAAACTATGCATTGCGTACTGACACTAGGGCTCACTTATTGCATCATCCTCAAACTCCTATTGTTAAAACACGTATTATTGATTCAACTAATTATGACTTAAGACCATCTGGACAAAACTTTGTTGTTGCGTTAATGTCTTATGAAGGATATAACATGGAAGACGCAATGGTTATTAACAAAGCGGCTTTAGAAAGAGGTCTTGCAAGGTCATCATTCTTCAGGGCATATGATACTTCTGAAAAGAAATATGCTGGTGGTCAAGTAGATAAATTTGAAGTACCTGACAAAAACATTAAAGGATATAGGTCTGAAGAGGCTTACAGAAACTTAGATGATGATGGTGTTGTAAACCCTGAATCATATGTGTCTTCTGGTGATGTATTAATAGGTAAAACTTCCCCTCCAAGATTCTTAGAGGAAAACTTTGGAAGTGTTGCTGATAGAAGAAGAGAAACATCTATTACTGTAAGACATGGTGAAAAAGGTATTGTTGATGCAGTTCTTTTATCTGAAACTGTTGAAGGTTCTAAATTAGCTAAAATCAGAGTAAGAGATACAAGACAACCTGAATTTGGTGATAAATTTGCATCAAGACACGGTCAGAAAGGGGTTATTGGTTTAATCTTATCTCCAGAGGATGTACCATTTACAGAATTTGGTGTAGTACCTGATTTAATTGTTAATCCTCACGCGATTCCATCTAGGATGTCCATTGGACAAGTACTTGAGATGGTTGCTGGTAAAGCTGGATGTCTTGAAGGTGAAAGAGTCGATGCAACTCCATTTAATCAAACACTTGAAGATGAAATTCAACAATTACTCCTTGATAATGGATTTGAATCTGCAGGATGTGAATCATTGTATAGTGGAGTAACTGGTGAAAGATTAGATGCAGAAATTTTCATTGGTGTTGCATATTACCAAAAATTACACCATATGACTACTGATAAAGTTTATGCTCGTTCCAGAGGACCTGTCCAAGTGCTTACACGTCAGCCTACTGAAGGTAGAGCACGTGAAGGTGGTTTAAGATTTGGAGAAATGGAAAGAGATTGTCTTATTGCACATGGTGCAGCATTGACTTTAAAAGAAAGATTGTTGGATGAATCTGATAAATATGAAGCAGTAGTATGTGAAAACTGTGGTATGTTAGCAGTAGAAGATACTAGCAAACATAAAAAATACTGCCCAATTTGTGGGGATGTGGAAACATATCCTGTTGAAATTTCATATGCATTTAAATTATTATTAGATGAACTTAAAAGTTTATGTATTTTCCCTAAATTAGTTTTAGGAGACAAAGCATAATTAAATTTATTAAAGGAGCAAATACATGAAAGCATTTATTAAAAAAATTGAGAGAATTAATTTTGGTTTAATGTCTCCTGATGATATTCGTAAGATGTCTGTTGTCACTGTTGAGTATCCTGATACTTATGGTGATGATGGTTTTCCTATTGATAAAGGATTAATGGATCCTCATTTAGGTATTATTGATCCTAGTTTAGTTTGTAGGACTTGTGGATCTAAAGGTGGGGTTTGTCAAGGGCACTTTGGTAGTATTGAATTAGCTAGACCTGTTATTCATGTTGGTTTTGGGGATGTTATTCATAAAATTTTACGTTCTACTTGTAATGAGTGTGGTCGTACTCTTTTAACTGATGAAGAAATTGAAGAGTACACTCAAAAAATCATGGAACTTAAGGCTCAAAATGAGAGCATTACTGATATTCTTAAAGATATTTACAATGATGCTAAAAAAGAGGGGGAAGAATGTCCTCACTGTGGTACTATTCAAGATAAAATCAGTTTAGATAAACCGGTTTCTCTAGTTCAGCGCATTAATCCTCTTTATGAATTTAAGAAAGTATTTTATGAGGAAACTGGTGATGATTCAATTGCTGTTGAAGAAATTGGACCAATAGCTACTGGAATTGTTGAAAATAAAGATATTTACTTCCAAAACAAATTATTAGTTAATAGTAATCTTTTAGAACGTTTTTGTGAAAGATTACAGGATGTTGATTATCTCCTTGGTATTTTAGAGCATGAAGATGAAGATGGTTCTTATGAAGTAAACAATACTAATTTGAACAAGATTTTCAAAACAGTAATTAGTGATAATAACTTAACTGAAGATTATAAGTTAACTGCTTCTGAAGTTCGTGAAAGACTCGAAAAGATTTCTGATGAAGATTCTTTTGTTTTAGGTGTAAATCCTGAAGTTGCAAGACCTGAATGGTTAGTTTTAACTGTACTTCCAGTGCCTCCTGTAACTGTGAGACCATCTATTATTTTGGATACTGGGGAACGTTCAGAAGATGACTTAACTCACAAGTTAGTGGATATTTTACGTATCAATCAACGTTTACTTGAGAACATGGAAGCTGGTGCTCCACAATTAATCGTTGAGGACTTATGGGAATTATTACAATATCATGTAACTACTTACTTTGACAATGAAGCTAGTGGAGTTCCACCTGCAAGACATAGATCAGGTAGGCCTCTTAAGACATTAACACAAAGGTTAAAAGGTAAAGAGGGAAGATTCAGGTCAAACCTTTCAGGTAAAAGGGTTAATTTCTCTGCTCGTACTGTAATCTCACCGGATCCTAACATTAGTATTAATGAAGTTGGTGTTCCTGAAATGATTGCTAAAGAAGTAACTGTACCAGTATATGTTAATGAATGGAACATTGATGAAATGAGGATTTACATAGAAAATGGTCCTGAGGTACATCCTGGTGCAAACTATGTAATTAGTGGAGATAGGAAAAGAAGAGTCACTGATGATACTAAAGAGTTCATTCTTGAAAACTTGGAGCCTGGTGTCATCATCGAAAGACACTTAAAAGATGGAGATATGGTTTTATTCAATCGTCAGCCTTCCCTTCACAGAATGAGTATGATGGCGCACGAAGTAAGAGTTTTACCATATAAAACATTCAGGTTAAACTTATGTGTATGTCCTCCATACAATGCGGATTTCGATGGGGACGAAATGAACATGCATGTTTTCCAGACTGATGAGTCTCGTGCTGAGGCAAAATCTTTAATGCGTGTACAAGAACACATTTTATCTCCAAGGTTTGGAGGACCAATTATTGGGGCTATTCACGATCACATTTCAGGTGCTTACCTTTTAACTCGTGATGGTGTTGAATTTAGTGAAGAGCAAGCTTTGCAAATTATCAGAAAATCCCACCTTAAAATTCCTGAATTCAAATCTAATCAATGGATTTTAAAATATGATCCTGATGAAGATGAAGAATCATTTATTTATAAGGAAAAAGGTGAAAAATGGACTGGTAAAGAATTGTTCTCATTATTATTACCTAATGACTTAAACTTATCTTACAGTGCTGAAATTTCTAAATGTCCTGTTGTTTATCCTCCTGAAGATGCAGAAGTTGTCATTAAAAATGGTATTCTCGTACAAGGTGCGATAGATGAAAGTGCATATGGATCTTTCTCAGGTAAAATTTTAGATAAAATTGTTAAGGAATATGGTCCTGGAAGAGCTAAAGAATTCTTAGATAGGTCTACTGACCTTGCTATCTGTGGAATTATGAAAACTGGAATCACTACTTCATTAAACGATGAAGAAATTCCTGAAGAAGCTCAAGACCGTATTAACGAGCACTTGCAAAATAAGATGGATGAAGTAGATAAACTCGTTCAAGCTTTTGAAGAAGGTTATCTTGAAGCTTTACCTGGTAGAAGTCTTGAAGAGACCTTAGAGATGAGAATCATGCAAGTTCTTGGGGAAGCTAGGGATATGTCTGGTCAAATTGCAGAACATTATCTTAACATGGGTAAACAAAGCCCTGATGATCCTTATGATCATGTAATGGCTGTAGAGAACCATTCTGTAGTAATGGCACGTACTGGTGCAAGGGCATCCATGTTGAACCTTACTCAGATTACTGCTTGTGTAGGACAACAAGCGGTTAGGGGTGGACGTATCGAAAGAGGATACATCAACAGAACTTTACCTCACTTCAAAAAAGGTGAGTTAGGGGCAAAAGCAAAAGGATTTGTTCACTCAAGTTATAAATCTGGACTTGACCCAATTGAGTTCTTCTTCCACGCAATGGGAGGAAGAGAAGGTCTTGTAGATACTGCGATTCGTACTGCACAATCTGGTTATATGCAAAGAAGACTTGTTAATGCATTACAAGACTTGCAAGTTAAATCTACTGGACTTGTTACTGATAATCAAGGTAATGTTATTCAAACCATGTTCGGTGAAGATGGAGTGGATCCAGCAAAATCTGACTTTGGTAAACCAGCAAACTTAGATAAACTTATAGATGAAATTAGAATGGAAGGTAAATAGGTGTAACTATGGATGAAATTATAACTAAAATCAATGATATGATTACTGAGATTAATGAAACCGAAAATCTTGGTATTAATTTTGCAGATAGTTATATCAAAGATTTAGCTGAACATTATATCAGTAAAGATTTAACTGATGATGAATTATATAAACTTATAATTAAGCTCAAACAGGCCTATGACCGAGCTCACGTTGAAGCTGGCGAGGCTGTTGGAACAGTAGCTGCACAATCTGTAGGTGAACCAGGTACTCAGATGACTATGCGTACTTTTCACTATGCAGGGGTAACTGAGTTAAACGTAACATTAGGTCTTCCAAGACTTATTGAAATTGTGGATGCTAGAGAAAAAATCAAAACTCCAACCATGGATATTTATTTCACCGAAGATAAACGTGATGATGAGGAATTCGTTAGGACTTTAGCTAACAAGATTGGTAAAAGTACTATCAACGATATTCTTTTAGATTTCAATTTAAACTATGGAACCATGGAAGTTGAAGCAGTTTTGGATGAAAAGAAAATTATAGAAAAAAGACTTGATAGAGATGAAATTGATGCAAAAATTTCAAAAACATTTAAAAAAGCTGTAATCAATGGAAATAATGTTGTTTTATCCAGTGATAAGAATGATTCTGGTTTTGTTATCAGAGAACTTCGTCTCTTAGCAGATAAATTCCGTGACTTGGAAATTAGTGGTATTAAAAAGATTGGAAGGGTCATTATCCGTCGTGATGATGAATGGGTTATTCACACTGAAGGATCCAACCTTAAGGAGGTTCTTGCTATGGAAGGTATTGACCAAGTAAGAACTACTACCAACAATATTCATGAAATCGGTCAGGTTTTGGGTATTGAGGCAGCTCGTAGATCAATTATTAACGAGGCTCAAAAAACCCTTTCAGAACAAGGTCTTAGTGTTGATGTAAGGCACATTATGTTAGTTGCAGATATTATGACTTCTGAAGGTGTTGTTAAATCTATTGGAAGACATGGTATCAGTGGTGAAAAATCAAGTGTTTTAGCTCGTGCAGCTTTTGAAGAAACTGGTAAACATTTACTCCACGCAAGTATTCGTGGTGAAGTAGATGATTTAACAGGTATCATCGAAAATATTATTATTGGACAACCAATACCTCTTGGTACCGGTTCTATCGGTGTCAAAATGGATTATAAAAATGAATAGGAGGCTAGATGATGGACGTAGATAGAGGAATCAGAGTAGCTGTCGATACTGGTGATGTAATTTTAGGCTCTGAAAAATCAATTCAATCTTTAAAATTAGGAAAAGGACAACTTGTTGTTGTTGCTGCTAACGCTCCTAAAGATATTATTGAAGATGTTGAATATTATGCAAATCTTTCCGAAATTCCATCTATCATATATGATGGAACTAGCGTAGATTTAGGGTCTGTTTGTGGTAAACCTTTTACAGTTGCTACATTAATCGTTAACGATCCAGGAGATTCTACAATATTAGATGATTTGAGGTAGATTTAAGTGTCTATTAAACTTAGTGCAAATGAAATCAGATTCATAGCTCTTTTCGAAAGTATGACTGGAGCAATGGTTAAAGATTGCATTATCGATGATGAACATGGAAAAGTTACTTTCATTGTTAAGAATGGTGACATGGGACTTGCTATCGGTAAAGGAGGTAGTTCCGTTTCCAAAGTTCAAAGAGCAGTAGATAAAAGTGTTGAGATTATTGAGTTAGATGATAATCCAATACAATTTATCAAAAATGTTTTATCCCCTGCAAAGTTACAGTCTGTTAAAATAAGTCAAGGACAGTCAGGTGAAAAAATAGCTATTGTCACAGCAGACAATACCAACAAACGTATTGCTATCGGTAAAAACGGAATTAATATCGAAAGAGCTAAATTATTAGCTAATAGACAACATAATATCGATAATATTATTTTAAAATAGCTTTTTAGCTATTTTATTTTAATTTATTTTTTTAAAAAATTACTTTTTTTTATTTATTAATGTATAAAATACATACATTTATAAAGGTTAAAATATATAAATTATCATAAGATATCTGTACTGGTTATGACTTGGCTATGTGTGCTTTTTGCCAAGGTTTTTAATATTATTTCAGGATATCTTCTTTTTAGATAAACTTGTTTATCTATAATTATTATTTACTGATTAATATCTTAGAATTTAGATTGTACTATAAGAGTGTAGTATAAATCGCAGCGGTGGATTCTTTGATATATTTTTAAGATAAAAAATTCGAGGAAAAATTATGCCAGGACTTTTTGCTGCAAAAAAACTTAAAAAAAATAGACAAAATTTTAAGTGGAAAGATGTAGATTACAAAAGAAGAGCTTTAAGGTTAGACGTTAAAGCAGACCCTCTTGAAGGAGCTCCTCAAGCTAGAGGTATTGTAATTGAAAAAGTAGGGATAGAAGCAAAACAACCTAACTCTGCTATTCGTAAATGTGTACGTGTTCAATTAATTAAAAACGGTAAACAATTAACTGCTTTCGCACCAGGTGACGGAGCTATTGGATTTATCGATGAACACGATGAAGTTATGATTGAAGGAATTGGTGGACCATCTGGAAGATCCATGGGGGATATTCCTGGGGTTCGTTGGAAAGTTTCCAAAGTTAATAACGTAGCTTTATCAGAAATGGTAAGTGGAAAAATAGAAAAACCTGTAAGATAAGGAGATTATATTATGAGTAAATTATTTGATAAATGGGATTTCGATGAAGTAAAAGTTGAGGACTTAGGTTTAGTAAAATATATCTGCTTAGATGAAACTTTAGTTCCACATACTTCTGGTAGACACGTAAAAAGACAATTTGCAAAATCTAAAGTATCAATTGTTGAAAGATTAATGAATAAAATCATGAGAACTCATCTCAACTCTGGTAAGAAAAATAAAGCTTACAACATTGTCAAAGATGCTTTAGAAATCATTAACAGAAGAACTAAACAAAATCCTGTTCAGGTTTTAGTTAAAGCAGTTGAAAACACTGCACCTCGTGAAGAAACTACTCGTATTAAATATGGTGGTATTGGATATCAAGTTGCTGTAGATATTTCTCCACAAAGAAGAGTTGACCTTTCATTAGGTTTCTTAACTAGAGGTACTTTACAATCTTCATTCAAAAACAGGAAATCTGTTGCTGAATGTTTAGCTGATGAATTGATTCTTGCATCTGAAGAAGATTCAAGAAGCTTTGCTTTAAGAAAAGCTGAAGAGAAAGAAAGAGTTGCTAAAGCAGCACACTAATTATAATGTTTTTTAGGTGGTTATTTTGAGTAGAAGAGACAAAATGATTGCAAAAATCAAAGAATTAATGTATAAACCTGATCAAATCAGAAACATTGGTATCTGTGCTCACATTGATCATGGTAAAACTACTTTATCTGATAACTTACTTGCAGGTGCAGGAATGATTTCTGAGGAACTTGCTGGTGATCAAAGATTCTTAGATTTTGACGAACAAGAACAAGCACGTGGTATTACCATTGATGCAGCTAACGTATCCATGGTTCACGATTATAAAGAAAGTGAATATTTAATCAACTTAATTGATACTCCAGGTCACGTTGACTTCGGTGGGGACGTAACTCGTGCTATGAGAGCTGTAGATGGTGCAGTAGTTGTAGTTTGTGCTGTAGAAGGTATTATGCCTCAAACTGAAACTGTATTCAGACAAGCATTAAAAGAAAACGTAAAACCAGTTTTATTCATTAACAAAGTTGACAGGTTAATCAATGAGTTAAAATTAGAACCTGAAGAATTACAAAAAAGATTCATCAATATCTACATGGAAGCTAATAAATTAATCAAAAATATGGCTCCTGAAGATAAGAAAGAAGAATGGTCATTAGATTTCACTGATGGTAGTGTAGCATTTGGTTCAGCATACCATAACTGGGCTATTAATGTACCAACTATGCAAGAAACTGGAGTTAACTTTAACGATATCATAGAATATTGTAATAATGATAAACAAAAAGAGTTAGCACAAAAAGTACCTTTATCTGATGTATTATTAGGTATGGTAGTTGAACACTTACCTTCCCCTAAAGAAGCACAAGTTTACAGAGTACCTAATATATGGGATGGTGACATTGATTCTCCTGCTGGAGATTGTATGGTTACCACTTCACCTGATGGACCTTTAGCTGTAATGGTCACCAATGTATCTGTTGATAAACACGCTGGTGAAATTGCAACTGGTAGGGTTTATGGAGGAGCTATTGAAAAAGGTAGTGAAGTATATCTCGTTGGTTCTCATGGTAAATCCAGAGTTCAACAAGTAGGTGTCTACTTCGGACCTGAAAGAGTTAACACTGATAAAGTTCCTGCAGGTAACATTGTATATGTTGCTGGTGCAAAAGGTGCTATTGCTGGTGAAACTTTATGTGATCCTGAACACAAAATTGTTGAATTTGAAGGATTAGAACACATCTCTGAACCAGTAGTAACTGTTGCTGTAGAAGCTAAAAACACTAAAGATTTACCAAAATTAATTGAAGTTTTAAGACAAGTAGGTAAAGAAGATCCTACCGTTAAAATTGATATTAATGAGGAAACTGGTGAACACTTAGTATCTGGTATGGGAGAACTTCACTTAGAAGTTATCGGTTACAGAATTGGAGAAAAAGGTGTAGATATCACTACTTCTGAACCTATTGTTGTATACAGAGAAACTGTAAGACAATTATCTCCACAAGTTGAAGGTAAATCACCTAACAAACATAACAGATTCTACATTACTGTTGAACCTATTGAACCTGAACTTTATGATGCTATCCAAAATGGTGACATTAAAGAAGGTAAAGTTAAAGGTAAAGAAGCTGCTAACGACTTTATGGAACACGGTTTAGAAAAAGAAGAAGCTAGAAGAGTATGGGCTGTTCATAACAGAAGCATCTTCCTTAACATGACTCGTGGTATTCAATACTTAGATGAAGTTAAAGAACTCTTAATTGAAGGATTTGAGTCTGCGTTAGAAAATGGTCCTTTAGGTAATGAAATCGCTATGGGATTAAAATTCAAACTCCATGATGCAAAACTTCACGAAGATGCAGTTCACAGAGGACCTGCTCAAGTATTACCCGCTATTAGAAATGCAATTTTAGGTTCTATGATGCTTGCTGAACCAGCATTACTCGAACCAATGCAAAAAGTAGTTATTGACACTCCTAATGATTACATGGGTTCCTGTACTCGTGAAATCCAAAACAGAAGAGGTCAAATTGTAAACATGGGTCAAGAAACTGGAGATATGGCAAGAATTGAATCTAAAGTGCCTGTAGCTGAAATGTTTGGTTTCGCTGGTGACATCAGATCTGCTGCTGAAGGTAGATGTTTATGGTCTACTGAAATCGCTGGATTTGAACCACTCCCACGTGAGATGCAAAACCAAATCGTAAAAGAAATCAGACAAAGAAAAGGATTATCTGCAGAACCATTCCCTGCAAGCCACTACTTAGGAGATTTATAAAATTAAACTTTTTTAATTTTTATATTTTTTTATTAAAAATTATGAAAAAAACATTATCTATTTATATGTTAAAGTATAAAAATAACATTTAAGCTAACACTTAAGCTTATAGATATTGTTTGTTAATATTACAAAGAGGTTATTATAATGGCAAAAGAAAAAGAACATATTAACTTAGCATTTATTGGACACGTTGACCACGGAAAATCCACTTTAGTTGGACATTTATTATTAAAAGCTGGTGCAATCGCTGAACAACAATTAGATGATGGTGAAAACAAATTCAGATTTGTTATGGACAAATTAGGTGAAGAAAGAGAAAGAGGAGTAACTATCGATTTAGCTCACCAAAAATTCTCCACCAAAAAATACGATTACACTGTAGTAGATTGTCCTGGACACAGAGACTTCGTTAAAAACATGATCACTGGTGCTTCCCAAGCAGACGCTGGTGTTTTAGTAGTTGCAGCTGACGACGGTATCATGCCTCAAACTAAAGAACATGTTTTCTTATCCAAAACTTTAGGTATCAACCAATTAATCGTTGCAATTAACAAAATCGATTTAGTAGATTACGATGAAGGTAAATTCAACGAATTAAAAGAAGAAGTTTCTAACTTAATCAAAACTGTTGGATTCAACCCAGCAAACGTACCTTTCATCCCATTATCTGCATTTGAAGGGGACAACATTAAAGAAACAAGTGCAAACACTCCTTGGTATAAAGGTGACTCTTTAATAGACACTTTAGATAAATTAACTCCACCTGAAAAACCTACTGACTTACCTTTAAGAATTCCTATTCAAGATGTTTACTCCATTACTGGTGTAGGAACTGTACCTGTAGGAAGAGTTGAAACTGGTGTAATGAAAAAAGGTGAAAATGTTATCTTTGAACCAGCTGGAGCTTCCGGAGAAGTTAAATCTATCGAAATGCACCACGAAGTATTTGAAAGCGCTGAACCTGGTGACAACATTGGATTCAACGTAAGAGGTGTAGGTAAAAACGATATCAGAAGAGGAGACGTAGCTGGACACACTGACAATGCTCCTACTGTTGCTAAAGAATTTGATGCACAAATTGTTGTTTTACAACACCCTGGTGTAATCACCGTTGGATACACTCCTGTATTCCACTGTCACACCTCCCAAGTAGCATGTACTTTCTTAGAATTATCTAAAAAATTAAACCCTGCTACTGGTGCTGTTGATGAAGAAAACCCTGACTTCTTAAAAACTGGTAATGCAGCAATTGTTAAAATTAAACCTACCAAACCAATGTGTCTCGAAAACGCAAAAGAAATCCCTCAAATGGGTAGATTTGCTATCAGAGATATGGGTCAAACTGTTGCAGCTGGTTTATGTCTTAACGTTACCCCAGCAAAATAAGTTTGTAAACAATAATTAGGAAGTAATTATTTACTTTCTTTCTTTTTGTTTTATTGGAGGATACTATGAATCAAGCAAGAATTAAGCTTACTGGAACAGACCCAGAAAAATTAGCATATGTTTGTGATCAACTCAAAAAAATTGCTGAAAGAACTGGTGTGGACTTATCTGGTCCTATTCCATTACCTACTAAAAAATTAGTAGTACCTACAAGAAAATCTCCAGATGGAGAAGGTAAAGCTTCTTGGGAAAAATGGGAACTTAGGATTCATAAACGTTTAGTTGGTATTGGAGCTGACGAACGTGCTATGAGACAAGTCATGAAAATTAATGTTCCTGATAATGTAAGTATTGAAATTGAACTTAAAGGATAAATATTTAGATTTTTTCTAAATATTCCTTTTCATATGCCGAGATAGTCTAGTCTGGTAAGGCGCAGGACTTGAAATCCTGTGGAGTCTCTCCGCCTGGGTTCAAATCCCAGTCTCGGCGCTTATTTTTATATAAATATTTTTTCTATTTTTAAAAAAAGTTTTTTAGTTTTTTGTCTAATTCTTCTAAATTAGATACGATGTCTTTTTTATTTATTTCGTTTATTTGTGGTCTTTCAATCATAATTACTTTAATGTTTTTGGTATTGGCTGCTTCTATTTTATCAATGACTCCACCGATTTCACCACTTTCCTTGGTAATTATTACATCTGCATCATATTTTTCAATCAATTCTATATTCTCCTCTTTACTTGCAGCACCAGTCATAGGGATGATATGGCTTGGATCAATATCTAATTTTTTGCATTTTTCAATGGAGGATTTCACCTTCACTATTCTTGGATAAAATTTTTCTGCAGAAACGCTTTTTAGGACATCTTCCATGGTATTGGCTCCTGCAAAATGTAGTACATTTGATTGGTTAAACTCATTTGCTATTACTTTTCCTGCATCAACAAATGAATTTACACATATTAGGTTTGATGTGTCAATGTTTTTGAGGTTGGTGATAGGTCTTTCGAAACGCAAATAGGGAATTTCTAATTCTTTTGCAATGCTTGCACTTGTTTGGGTTATGTGTGATGCGAAAGGATGTGTAGCATCTATTAATATATCGAATTTTTCATCTGTTATTATACCGATTATTTCATCTTTGGGAAGTGGGTGGGCGATAACATCATCGCTACCGCCTTTCTCAGCTAATTTGGAACCATATTTTGTTGTTGTGGTTGTTAGGATAAATGCATCATAATTTTCCTTGATGAATTTTATGATGTTGATTGAATCCTTGGTACCACCTAATAGGAATATTTTCATTTTATCACTTTATTCATTATTTTTTGTGCAACTAGTATTGTTGATGCGACAATAGCTATTATTACCCATTCTGTGATGTCTATTGCTGTTGTTCTGAATATTACTTGTAATTGGGGTAGGTATATGATGAGTAACTGCAATATGAATGACCCTAAGACTCCCAGATAGACATACTTGCTGGATTTGTCTGAGTTGGCTTTCCCGTTCAATGCATTGAGTAATTGATAAACCACGAATAGTGTAAATGCTATTGTCATTGCCTTTTTGGTTGTTGCTCCGTTATATATCTCCCAACTGAATATTATGGTTGTTCCAATTGCCATTACCAGTCCCAAAATAAATATTTGAAGCAATGTGCCTTTTGTTAGAATATCACCTGTTTCAGGAGGCCTTTTCATAGTGTCCTTTTCAGCACCTTCCATTCCCAATGTTTGTGCAGGGGGACCGTCCATTACAATATTGAGCCATAGTAGCTGTGCTGGATTAAATGGCAAAGGTAGATTGAGCAGTGAAGTTCCAACTATTGTTAAGATTGCACCTACATTTGTTGATACTTGGAATTTCACAAACCTTTTGATGTTGTCATAGATCTTACGGCCTTCTTTTATAGCTTTTACGATTGTTGAAAAGTCGTTGTCCTGAAGAATCATGTCTGCTGATTCTTTTGAAACATCTGTTCCATTTCCCATTGCAACACCTATTGATGCTTTTTTAAGGGCAGGTGCATCATTTACACCATCACCAGTCATTGCAACAATGTTTCCTAGACTTTTTAATGTTTCAACAATCCTCATTTTTTGTGCAGGTTTTACCCTTGCATAAACCTGGATATCTTCTACTGAGGATAAGTATTCTTCATCTGTGAGTTTTTCTAGCTCATGACCTGTTATTACTCGTCCTTTTTCTGTTAATATTCCTAAATTTTTAGCTATTGCACTAGCTGTTTTTTCATGGTCTCCAGTAATCATCTTTACTGCAATTCCAGCATTTATACAGTCATTAACTGCTTTTTTTGCATTTTGTTTTGGCGGATCGATTAGCCCGACCAGTCCTGTGAATATGAGATTTTCCTCAGCTTTAGCTCCATCATCAAATTTGTATGCAAATCCGATTACTCTCAGTGCCTTTTCACTCATTTCGTTAATTTTATTCAATATGTTTTCCTTTGTTTTGGCATTGATAATTTCGATGTTTCCATCATTATCGATATATTTACATTTGTCCAGAATTATTTCGGGCGCACCTT
This sequence comes from Methanobrevibacter sp., assembly GCF_050872065.1. Lineage (GTDB taxonomy): Archaea > Methanobacteriota > Methanobacteria > Methanobacteriales > Methanobacteriaceae > Methanocatella. The sequence continues at coordinate 5,777 of NZ_JBNMGD010000005.1, read as the reverse complement.
TTGATAAAATGATTTTATTTTCACTATCTAATCTATGAATAGTGGTCATCATTTTACGATTACTGTTGAGTGGAATTTCATCAATACGTTCGAGTGATGATTCATAACCTTCAGCGAAATTTAATATAGCACCATCTGTTTGATTTCCAATTAGTTTATCACCTTTAATTGTAGCGTTGTTACATAATTTTGAAATCAGTAGTGTTTTATCTTTATTTAATAAATATTCTTCAACAACACTCATTTTATTTTCAGTTAGAGTTCCTGTTTTATCACTGCATATTATTGTACATGATCCCAAAGTCTCTACTGATAATAATCTTTTGACGATTGCATTTGAAGATGCCATTTCAGTCATTCCCAGTGCAAGAGTTAATGTTAAAACAGCAGGAAGACCTTCAGGAATGGCAGCAACAGCAAGTGAAACTGCTGTCATAAATGTTTCAACAAGTCCTACGCCCTGCAATAGCTCTAAAGCAAAAATAATGATACAAACTATAATAGCAATTGCTGACAATATTTTTCCAAGTTTTCCTACTCTTATTTCAAGAGGGGTTGCTTCTTCTTTTTCTTGGATTATTTCTGCAATTTTACCTATTTCTGTTTTCATTCCAATGTTCTTTACAATTCCAATTCCATGACCTGAAATGACATTGGATTCCATATAGATATCATCACCTATTTCTTTTAAAATGGCTTCGGATTCTCCGGTAAGGAATGATTCATCACAATTTAAATCCTTGCTTTCAATCAGCACCAGGTCTGCAGGAGACTTACTTCCTTCTTCAAGAATTACAATATCTCCAATGGTCAGTTCACTTGCATTGATTTCTTGTATTTCATTTTCTCTTCTAACAATGGCCTTTTTAACTATTAAATCTTTAAGGTTGCTGACAGCATTTCTTGATCGGTATTCTTGAATAAATCCTATTATTGTGTTAAGCAAAACTGCAAGTAAAATTACACCGGCATCTATAAAGTCTCCAATTATCATAGATGCAATTGCTGCAATGATTAATAATGCTATTAAAATATCGACGAATTGAGATAAAAATAAGATTATCAATGGAGTTGGTTTTTCCTCATTAATTTTATTTAGACCATATTTTTCCTGTCTTCTTATGACTTCACTTTTGCTTAAACCTTCAGGGGATGTTTCAAATGTTGATAGTTGATTTTTCATCAAATCACCTTAAGACGTAAAAGCTTGCTTTTTTATAATTCTTCAATTTCATCTTGGTTCTACCGCTGTTTAAATCCTCATTAGTCAGTGGTTTTATAATTAATTGTGAATTTATTTTTAGTGCAAGATTAATAATGTGTGGCTGAAGTTCGCTTGGAGGCCTTATTGAATAAATAATATCTACATCTTCATATAATCTGATATCTGGATTTGTAATGTCATCTTTGATTATACTGTCATCATTTGGATTTATATCAGTTTTAATGAGTGTTATATTATCTATTTTTGATAGTTCTTCTGAAACCTTATTAAACTTTCCAATTCCAATTTCTGCAATTTTGGTTTCTTTTGAGCCAATTTCATTTAAAATATATTCTGCAAAATCTTGCCACATAGTTATCCTCAATTAATATTAATATATCCAAATTATTAAATACATTGTTTTGTATAGTTAATGTTATTATGATTATTCGAAAATTTTGTCCAACTGATTTAAAAAGAGTTTTTGAAATAGAAAACATGTCATTTGATCAGTCTTACGGGATAAAAATGTTTCAACAACTGTATGAAATGGGTATTGGTTTTTTAGTGGCGGAAGAAGATAGTTATGTAATTGGTTATGTTATGTTTTGGATTAAGTATGAATCTTGTGGTCATATAATTTCAATAGCTGTTGATAAAGATTATAGGCGTTTAGGTGCGGGAACTAAACTTCTTATAAAGGCTATTTCTGTATTATCTCTCATTAATCTTGATACAATATATCTGGAAGTAAATGAGAATAATGATGGTGCGATTGAGTTTTATAAAACATTTAATTTTAAGGTAGATAGGACTGTCCCTAATTATTATACAAATGGTGATGGGGCTATTGTGATGTATTTACCATTAAGGAATGGTAAAGTTTCCAGCGATTAGCTGTTGATAGTTGCTGAGTACATCTGCTGGAATCATTCCTGTTAGATATAGTGTTCCAATCAATACGATGTAAAATACAAATATTGCAAGTTGTATGATTCCGTGTTTCCTAACACTTGGATCTTTTCTTGTAACTAAGTAGATTGCAAGGATTAAACCTAAAATTCCACCTAAAATTGAAAAGATGTACCCGAATATTATAATCCATTTGGTCCATCCACTACTTTTTTTAACAGGTGCTTCGCCAACAGTTTCCTTTTTTATTATTATTGGTTTTATTTGTGTTTCTTTTGTCTGATTCTTAAAAATGAGTGGTGCTCCACATTTAACGCAAAATTCCGCTTCATCTGGATTTTCATATCCACATAATGGACATGAATTTGCTGTTTGTTCTATTTTTGGAAATTCTCGTCCGCATTTTATGCAAAAGCCGTACTTATCATCACTTGTTGAACCACATTGTGGGCATCTTCTAAAAACCATTATATCACTTACTTTAATAATATAAATAATAATATCTTATAAAGTTTTTTAATTTATGTTAATTAAAATGTTGGGTGAATATCCCTCAAATTAGTTCATAGCACAGAATAAAGATTTGTTAAATGATGATGAATTGATTTTAAATTACTTGAAATGTATTATATTTATAATTGGAGTTTATGAAATGGGATTATAGGTATTTATTGGCATTGAGTTATTAGATGAATATTTAGTTTTGTTTTACAAGTTCTCTAAGATGTTGCTTATGTGATGATAGGTAATCATCTAATAATTCAAATATCTCTTCTTTTGAATTCATCTTAAACAATCTAGGCTTTATGTCTACAGTTCTATACATTCCTTTCATATAATAAGCTGTTTGTGTTCTCATTCTGGAGATTGCTAATTTTTTAGGGAGGGTTTCTTCGAGTATGTTTGCATGTTTTTTTGCCATGTTTATCTTTTCTTCAACTGAGACTTTCTTAGGTTTTGTTCTATTGTTTAGATAATCGACGCATTGTTTTATGAGCCAAGGGTTTCCAAGTGTTGCCCTTCCAATCATTATTGCATCACATCCAGTTTCATCAAGCATTTTTTTAGCATCATAACATGATCTAATATCTCCATTTCCAATAACTGGAATAGATACATTGTCTTTAACTTCTTTAATTATTGACCAGTCGGCTTTAACATCGTATCTTTGGTGTCTTGTACGTGGATGAACTGTAATTGCTGATGCTCCGGCATTTTCAATTATTTTAGCTATTTTAACTGCATTAATATTATTTTCATCCCATCCGCTTCTGATTTTAGCAGTAACTGGTATTGGAACACTATCAACAACAGTTTCAACAATTTTTCCTGCTTTTTCAGGGTCTTTTAAAAGTGCACTTCCTGCCTTTGACTTAATGGCTACTTTCTTAACTGGACATCCCATATTGATATCGATAATGTCAGGTTTCATGTTTTCATAGATGTATTCTGAGGCAATTTTAAATGAATCTGTACCACACCCAAAGATTTGCTGTGAGATTGGCCTTTCTTCATCCTTCATGAATAACATTTCCTGTGTTTTAAAATTGTTATACATTATGGCTTTATCCGAAACCATTTCAGTTTCAATTAGGCCACATCCCATGGACTTGATTATGCTTCTAAATGCATGGTCGCATATTCCTGCCATTGGGGCTAGAACCACCTGATTTTCTATTTTTACATTGCTAATTTTCCATTTCATTACATTTTTATTTCTTTTAATTATTTTTATTTTTTTTTGTTAATCTTTAAAAATATCTATTTTTAGATTAATTATTTATATGTAAAAAAAGATAGTTAATACTATTATACTAATTTAATTTTATAGGGATAACATGGCTGAAGTATCATCAAAAGAATTATATGAATTCAAAAAAACTTTAAAAGAACTATCTGATAAAAGGGGTAGAGGTACAGAGCTTGTTTCCGTTTACATTCCACATGATAAGCAATTGAGTGATGTTGGTAAGCACATGAGAGATGAACTCGGACAAAGTGCTAACATTAAGAGTAAACAAACAAGGAAAAATGTACAATCTGCAATTGAAGTAATTTTACAAAGTATACGTTTATATAAACAACCACCTGAAAATGGTTTAGTTTTATTTGTAGGAATGATTCCTAAAGGTGGTCCAGGTACTGAAAAAATGGAAAAATATATTTTAGAGCCACCTGAACCAATTACTACTTACTGGTATAAATGTAATAATGAATTTTTCATAGAACCTTTAGAAGAAATCATTGAAGAAAGAGATACCTACGGTCTTGCTGTGGTTGACAGAAAAGAAGCTACCATTGCTACTTTAAAAGGTAAAAAAGTTAATATTTTAACTCACCTAACTAGTGGTGTTCCAGGAAAACACAAGGCAGGGGGACAATCACAAAGAAGGTTTGATCGTGTAATTGATCTTGCTGCTCACGAGTTCAAAAAACGTATTGGGGAACACATGAACGATGACTTTTTGGATCTTAAAGATGACTTAAAAGGGATTATTGTTGGAGGACCTGGTTTTACTAAAGAGGAATTTATCCAAGGAGATTATCTTCAATATGAACTTAAGGACAAAATCATTGCGACTGTTGATACATCATATACTGGAGAACCGGGTATTCGTGAGGTTATTGATAAATCAGCAGATATTTTAGATAACTTAGATGTAATGCATGAGAAAAAGCAGGTTCAAAGATTCCTCAAGGAATTGACCAAGGATAAAGGACTATGCTCTTATGGTGAAAATCAAGTAAGAAACAATTTGATTATGGGTGCTGTTGATACATTACTTTTATCAGAAGATTTATCAAGCATGCGTAAGACATTTGAATGTACCAATTGTGGAAATCAAATAGAAGTCACTGTCAGGTCTCAGGCTGAAGCAGATAAGTTCGATAAAAGATGTTCTAACTGTAATGATACTTTCAAAGAAGTGGATTCAAAAGATCTTGCTGATGAATTTGTTGAAAAGGCAGAAGAAATGAATACTAATGTTGAATTCATTTCCACTGAAACTGAAGAAGGTATGCAACTTTTCAGGGCGTTTGGTGGTATTGCTGCTGTTTTGAGATATTATGTTGAATATTAATTATAGTAGTTTGGAGACTTGTCCAAATTTTCTATAATGTCATTTTTCTTTTTTTCTTTTTTTATTGTATAGTAATCATTTAATCCTTCTTCTTGACGAATTTTGTTAATTAATTTGAAGAATAGTTGCTTATCAACTTTATTTTCCTTATTAATTTCAGTATATAATGAATGCATTGTTCTGTTTTTTGTAAGATAACTATTTTTTAATTCATCATATTGGGATTTGGTTACACTAATTTTTATCACCTTATTATTTTGTCTATTTAATTTAAATTTTTACTTAATTTTGTAGATTATTTTGTAAGTTATAGTATTTAAAGAAATATGCTTTTTTAATTTATATATTATTTTGTTTAATATTTTTTGGAATATATTTTTATTTGTTCGGAATTTTTGTGGCATTTGACTTGAAAGTTGATAATTTAATTTTTCTATTCTTCGGAATTTGTTGGTTGGCAATGGTTTTCCGACTTTGTCCAATATTTGATTATTTTGATTAGACATTGTAGATTTTTATCTTAAAACTTATGTTCATTTAATTATTTTCATTGTTTTTTTATATACAATGTTTATAAT
>NZ_JBNMGD010000040.1:0-13116 GCF_050872065.1 Methanobrevibacter sp. | reverse complement strand
GTATTATTAAAACTATATTAAATTATTCTATTGAATAATTTGAGTAATTTTTATAGTTAAAAAATAATATAACTATATATAATTACATTATATTATGATTCAAAATGAATTGTAATATCTGCCGATGGATGGCATAGCCAGATGAAAAAGGAGGTATATTTTATGGCAAACATTTATGTAAAATTTGACACACCTGAAGAATTAGCTAAACAAGCTGAAGAAGCATTAGAAACCGCATTTACCACTGGTAAAGTAGCAAAAGGAACTAACGAAGTAACTAAATTTATCGAAAGAGGAGATGCAGCATTAGTTGTTATCGCAGAAGATGTTGATCCTGCTGAAATCGTTGCACACATCCCTGTTTTAGCTGATGAAAAAGAAATTCCTTACGTTTACTTACCTACCAAAGAACAAGTTGGTGGAGCTGCTGGATTAACCGTTGGTACTGCTTCTGCATGTATTGTAGATGCTGGTGATGCTGAAGCTGCTGTTGCTGAAATCGTAGAAAAAGTCGCTGAATTAAAAGACTAGATTCTTTTAATTGAATAACGGTGATTTACATGGAAGAAGGAACTCCTGCTGAAATCATTAAAGTTCTAAAAAGAACTGGTATGACAGGTGAGGTAATGCAAATTAAATGCAGAATCCTCGATGGTAGAGATAAAGGAAGAATTTTAACAAGAAACATTATGGGACCTGTAAGAGAAGGCGACATTTTAATGTTACTTGATACAATTAGAGAAGCTAAGGAAATTAGGACTCCTTAAGAAGGTGTAAGAACATGAGAACTTGTTCATTCTGTGGAAAAGAAATCGAAGAGGGCACAGGTAAAATGTATGTCAAAAGAGATGGCTCAATTTATTTCTTTTGTAGCAGTAAATGTGAAAAAAATATGATTAAACTCGGAAGAGTTCCAAGAAAAGTTAAATGGGTTAAAGAATGATTCAAAAAAGTTTTGTTATGATGAAACCTGACGCTGTTCAAAGACGTCTTATGGGTAAAATTTTGTCCCGTTTTGAGCAAAAAGGTCTCAAAATTGTTGCTTGTAAATTAATTCAAATCGATGAAGAATTAGCTAAAACTCATTATGGAGAACATGCAGATAAACCATTCTTCCCAGGTTTAGTTGAATACATAACTTCTTCACCATCTTTAGCTATGGTAATTGAAGGAGATGAAGCTATTACAACTATTAGAAAATTAGTTGGTGCAACTAATCCTTTAGAAGCAGATCTTGGAACTATTAGAGGAGATTTCGGTATGGATACTGGAAGAAACATTATTCACGCATCCGATGCTCCTGAATCTGCAAAAAGAGAAATTGCTCTTTTCTTTAGTGAAGATGAAATTTGCGATTATCAAATTGTTGATAACGATTTAATTTATGAATAAATTTAAGTTTTAAAAATTTATTATCGAAGACGATATTATGAAAATCAGATCCCCGATTGTATCAGTTTTAGGACATGTAGACCATGGAAAAACTACATTGTTAGATTATATTAGAGGAAGTACCATTGCTGATAAAGAAGCAGGAGGTATTACTCAACATATTGGTGCTACTGAAATTCCAAATGATACTATTGAAGAAATCTGTGGAAATTTCATATCAAAATTAACTATCAAAGATTTAATCCCAGGATTATTCTTTATTGATACACCTGGGCATGCTGCATTTACTAGTTTAAGGAAACGTGGTGGAGCATTAGCTGATTTAGCAATTTTGATTGTTGATATTAATGATGGATTTAAACCACAAACTTATGAAGCTTTAAATATTCTTAAAATGTATAAGACTCCATTTATTGTTGTTGCTAATAAAATTGATAGACTTTTTGGTTGGGAGACACATGAAGGGGCTTCTTTTAGTGAATCTTTTAATCAACAAGCTCAAAGTGTTAAACAAGATTTAGATCTTAAACTTTACGAACTTGTTGGTACTCTTCATAAAGAAGGTTTTCAATCCGAAAGATTTGATAGGGTCAGTAATTTTGCTTCACAGATTAGTATTATTCCTATTAGTGCTAAATCTGGTGAAGGTATTATTGAAGTACTAGCAATGTTACTTGGACTTGCTCAAGAATATTTAACTGAACAATTAGAAATTAATGAAGATGCTCCTGCTAAAGGTACTATCCTAGAAATTAAAGAAGAAGTAGGATTAGGTCTTACTGTTGATAGTATTATTTATGATGGTGTTTTACGAACTAATGATGAAATTGCTTTAATCAACTCTTCAAATGAAGTAGTTACTACTAAAATCAGGTCTATTTTAAGACCACTTCCTCTTGAGGAAATGAGAGATTCTAAAAAGAAATTCAGAAAACTGGATGAAGTTGTTGCAGCTGCAGGTATTAAGATTGCGGCACCTAATTTAGATGATGTTGTTTCAGGTTCACCTCTTAGAGTATTAAGTGATGAAGAGGATGTTGAAGAACAGTTATTAAAAGAAATTGAAGATATTACTATTAATACTGAAGATGAAGGACTTTTAGTTAAAGCAGATACATTAGGATCTCTTGAAGCTGTAGTCAAGTTATTAAGAGAGTTAAATATTCCTATTCGTGAAGCAGACATTGGTGATGTAAGTCGCAGAGACATTATTAACTCTGAAATTGCATTAACTGAAAATGAAGCACATGGTGCTATAATTGCATTTAATGTAGATGTTCATTCTAACTCTGTAGATGATTTAAACAATTCTAATATCAAGCTTTTCAAGGGTGATGTTATTTATCAAATCATTGAAGAATATCAGGAATGGACTGAAGAAATTGAAAGGGCTAAGAAAAAAGCATTTTATGATGCTATTGTTAAACCTGCAAAATTCGTTGCATTACCTAAATTAGTTTTCCGTCAAAGCAAACCAGCTATTATTGGAATTGAATCCCTTAGTGGTACAGTTAAACAAGGTCAAACATTAATCAACAAGAATGGTGAATATGTTGGAGTAATAGCCAGTATGGAAGATAAAGGTGAAACATTGCCTTCTATTCCTAGAGGTCAAAGGGTGGCTATGGCTATTAAAGATGCTGTTGTTGGAAAACATTTCGATGAAGGGGATGAATTATATATTGATGTTTCTGAAAAACATTATAAATTCATTGAAAGAGAATTCAAGGATAAATTAACTGAAGATGAATTCGAAACTCTTTACGAATTAGTAGAGATTAAACGTAAAAACGATCCAGATTGGGGTAAATTTGGTCTTTTTGAATAATAAATTAATTATATAAAAAAATTAAGGAGGAAATACCATGGCATTCAAAGTTGTTGTATCTCAAGGTGCTGAAACTCATCAAATTGAAGTAGATGAAACCAAAGCTTTTAATGGATTAATTATTGGTGAAGAATTTGATGGTGGACTTGTCGGTTTAGATGGTTACACTTTAAAAATTACTGGTGGTAGTGACAAAAACGGTTTCACTATGAAAAAAGATGTTACTGGTACTAGAAGAATCAAAAGTTTATTAACCGGCGGTATAGGTTATCATCCTAAAGCTGATGGTGTTAAAAGAAGAAAAACTGTTAGAGGAAACACTATTGCTGAAGATATTGTACAAATCAACACTGTAGTTACTCAAGCTGGAAATAAATCAATAGCAGATATTCTTGGTGCTGGTGAAGAAGAGGAAGAATAGTTATACTATTTTTCTTATTTACTTTTAAGTCGAATTAAAATTATAAAAAAGGTGGTTATCTGTGAACGTACAATCAGATGTTAACATAGGTTTAGTTGGTCACGTAGATCATGGTAAAACCACTCTTACAAAAGCATTATCTGGAATTTGGACTGATACTCATAGTGAAGAAACAAAAAGAGGTATTTCTATACGTTTAGGATATGCGGATATAGAATTCAGAAAATGTCCAGAATGTGGTGAACCTGAATGTTACACTACACATGAGAAATGTCCAATTTGTGGGAGTGAAACTGAATTAATTAGAAAAGTATCCTTTGTTGATGCTCCAGGTCACGAAACTCTTATGGCGACTATGTTATCTGGTGCCGCAATTATGGACGGTGCAGTATTAGTTATTGCTGCAAATGAAACTTGTCCACAACCACAAACTAAAGAGCATCTTATGGCACTTGATGTTATCGGTGTAAAAGATGTTATTGTAGTTCAAAATAAAATTGATATTGTTTCAAAAGAAAGAGCTATTGAAAGTTATAATGAAATTAAGGAATTTGTTAAAGGTACTTGTGCTGAAGATGCTTTAATTATCCCAGTTTCTGCTCAACAAGGAGCTAATGTAGATATTTTGATTGAAGCAATGCTTAAACAAATCCAACCTCCTGAAAGGAATGTTGATGACACTCCATTAATGCATGTAGCAAGATCATTTGATATTAATAAACCTGGTTCAGGTGCTAATAAAATCAAAGGCGGAGTCATCGGAGGTACTTTAATTCAAGGTAAATTCAAACTTGGTGACACTATTGAAATTAAGCCAGGTCCTAGTAATGATGGTAAAAGGATGACTTTAACTTCAGAGATTATTGGTCTTGAAGCTAATGGTGAACAAGTTGAGGAGATTGGTCCTGGAGGTCTTGTTGGTATTGCAACTAAATTAGATCCATCTTTAACTAAATCAGATTCATTGTCTGGTACAGTTGCTGGTGAAGAAGGTACTTTACCTGATGTATTAGATAGTTTTAAAATGGACACTAATTTACTTGATCGTGTTGTAGGTACTAAAGAAGAACGTGATGTCGCTCCTATTAAACTTAAAGAGCCTTTAATGATTAATTGTGGTACTACAACTACAATAGGTGTTGTTACATCTACTAAGAAAAATAATGTTGAAGTAATGCTTAAATTACCTGTATGCGCAAGCTCAGGTGATAGGGTAGCTTTAAGTCGTAGAGTTGGAGCTCGTTGGAGATTAATCGGTTACGGTATTATTAAATAGAGGGAGAATAATGGACTCTAAAGAAGTTGTAATTGATACCAATTTTTTTATGGTTCCTTTTCAGTTCAATGTTGACATCATCACTGAACTTGAAAATTTATTACCTTCTTATAATTTAACTACTCCAAGCTTTGTTATCAATGAATTGAAGGGTTTGAAAAGAAATAAAAATGCGAAAGTAAGGTTAAATGCAAATTTGGCTTTAAAATTAGCTAATTCTTCAAAAGTTGAGATAAAGGATATTTCATTGCTTGAAAATGAAACTGTGGATGATGCGTTACTTAGAGTTTCAGAAGTTTTAGCTACGAATGATATTGAATTGAAAAAACGTGCAAAAGACAGGGGCATAACTGTTGCATATTTAAGACAAAAAAAATATATTGCTGTTGAAGGCAAAATATAATATTAATTAAACTTATTAATAAAATGAGGGATTATTTTGTATTATAGAACAAAAATTAGGGATACTGTAAGAATTCCACCTTACAAGTTTGAAAGTCCTATTCATGAAGTCGCTATTGAAACCTTAAACGAACAGTATTCTGGTCGTTTAGATAAAAAATTAGGTTTACTCATTTGTGTTAATGACATTCTTGAAATTGGCGAAGGTAAACTCATTATTGGTGATGGAGCTACATACCATAATGTTGTTTTCGAAGCAATTTTCTTTAAACCAGAGCAACATGAGATTTTCAATGGTGAAGTAATTGATATTGTTGATTATGGAGCTTTTGTGAGAATTGGACCTATGGATGGTTTAATCCATGTTTCCCAAGTAACTGATGATTATATTAATTATGATCCTAAAAGAGGCGCTTTAATTGCAAAAGAATCTAACAAAGTTCTAGAAGAAGGAGATTTAGTTAGAGCTAGAGTAGTTAGTGTTTCTATTAAAGATGAATCAAATAATAACATTGAAAATAGTAGGAATTCTAAAATTCCTCTCACAATGAGACAAAATAATTTAGGCAGATTCGAATGGATTGAAGAAGCCAAACAAAAAGGTAAGAAGGTTAAAGAATGAAAGCTTGTACCGCTTGTAAATTAATTTCAAACAAAGATCATTGTCCTAACTGTGGGAATCCAACTTCTGACAATTGGAGTGGTCTTTTAATAATAACTGATCCTGAAGAATCTATTGTAGCTCGTGAATTGAATATTTCTGTTGCGGGCGAATACTGTTTAAGGGTAAGATAGAGGTTTTATTGTGTTACGTTTAGATACAGAAAATGAAGATATAATCTCTGAGCTTAAGAAGCCCTTAGGTAAATTATATCCTGACTTTGAAGATGCAATTGATGAGATTAAATCTTCCGAGTTTTTAATTTCTGTTGGTGATGCAACATTTAGTAATCTTACCAAACATGAATTATATCCAAATATTGGTATAATTGATAATGTAATTCAAAGGAAAAATCATACTCATGAAATTATACGTGCAAATCATATTTTAAAAGCGATTAATCCTGCTGGAACTATTACTGATGATCTATGGGAAACCATAGGCCAAGCTCTTGAATTATCTAACTCTGGCGAATGTTATGTAATTGAAGTAGCAGGGGAAGAAGATCTTGCAGTTCTTCCTTGCATCATAATGGCAAATCCAGAAACTACCATTTTATATGGTCAGCCAAATGAAGGTTTAGTACTTTTAAAAGTTTCTGATTTAAAAGATAAAGCTCAAAAGCTTATTGACGGATTTATTAAAGAATAAATTAAATGAGGTTTTATTATGGAAATCGAATTCATCGAAGAAAAAGAAAATAAATTATTTAACAGAAAAGAAATTAAATTTTATGTTGACTATGATGGAGAATCAACTCCTAAAATCTTAGATATTAAATCTAAATTAGTTGCTTTATTAAACACTAAAAAAGATTTACTTGTAGTTGACAATGTACAACCTCACTACGGTGAACCTAAAGCATTAGGTTATGCTAAAGTTTACGCAACTGTAGATGATTTAAAATACATTGAAACTAATCATGTATTAGCTAAAAATGAAGAACCTGAAGAAAATGCTGAAGAAGCAGAAGATGAAGAATAGGTGATTTTAATGGTAAAAAAATCTGATCTTTACAAAGTAGATGGCGACAAAATTGAAAGAAAAAATCCAATTTGTCCTCGTTGTGGTGAAGGTGTATTCATGGCTGATCACGGTGACAGATTCGCTTGTGGTAAATGTGGATACACTGAAATGAAAAAATAAGATTTTTATAATCTTTATTTTCTTTTTTTATTTATTTTTATTTTATAATTTGTTTTAATCATTTTTATGAAGGGATTTTTTTGGATAATATTAGAAATGGTCGTTTTAAAACTGGAATGACTGATGAAGCTGCTATTTATACTTCATCACTTGAAGCGGACAAACTTCTTTTTGAAGCTGATATTAAAACTAATTTTGCTCACACCTCTATGTTAAAGCATGAAGGCATCGTTGATGAGAAAATCGCAGATAAAATTTTATGCGCTCTTGATTCTCTTAAAGAGGAAGGTTATGATGCATTAGTATTTGATCCTTCTGTTGAAGATGTCCATATGGCTATAGAAAATTATGTCACTTCTAAAATCGGTCCTGAAGCTGGTTTTATGCACACTGCTAAATCACGTAATGACCAAGTGGCTTGTGATGTTAGATTAGTTTTAAGAGATGAAATTATCAATATTCAAGTTGGTATTTTGGAATTTATGGAAGGTCTTGTTGAAATGGCTGGTGAACATTTGGAAGATGTTTTCATTGGTTTTACTCATTTACAGCATGCTCAGCCAATTACTATTGCTCACCATTTAATGGCTCATGTACAATCTCTTAAAAGGGATTATGAACGTTTAGCTGATACTTACAAACGTGTTAATTTAAACCCATTAGGTTCTGCTGCAATGGCAACCACTAGTTTTCCAATCAATAGGCAATTAACAACTGACTTACTTGGTTTTGATGCATATTTGGAAAATTCAATGGATGGAGTTTCTACAAGAGATTTCATTGCTGAGACTGTTTTTGATTTGGTATCTTTATGTACTACATTATCTAAAATCTGTGAGGAGTTAGTTTTATGGAGTACTTATGAATTTGGTGTTATTGAAATGGCAGATGAATATTCATCAACTTCTTCTATTATGCCTCAAAAGAAAAATCCAGATGTTGCTGAACTTGCAAGAGGTAAATGTGCAATCGTTAATGGTGAGTTGGTTACTATTTTAACTATTCTTAAAGCTATTGCATATACTTATAACAGGGATTTGCAGGAAATCACTCCTCATTTATGGAATTCAATTAAAGTTACTAAAGACACTTTATCTATTGTAACTAAAATGTTATTATCTGTTGAATTTAAAACTGAAAGATGTGCTGAACTTGCAGGTAAAAACTTTGCAACTGCAACAGATTTAGCAGATATAATGGTTCGTGAAAAACAGATTCCTTTCAGGACTGCACATAAAATCGTTGGAAGGATTGTTAATGAAGCAACTGCTAATGATATGGCAGAAGAGGACATTACTTCTAAATTTATTGATGATATTGCAGTTGAACTTGGATTTGAAGAATTGAACTTATCTGATGATTTGATTCAAAGGGCTTTAAATCCTGTTGAAAATGTAAGAATCAGAGCTGTTCCTGGTGGACCTGCACCTGAAATGGTTGAAATTGCACGTGAAAATATTAAGGAATTTTTAAATACCGAGTTTGAAAAACATGGAATTTAGTTAAATTCCTATATTTTTTTAAAAAAAGCATATTTAGGTTAACCTAAATATTTATATACTTTCATTGCCAATATAATAATGTTGGAATAATCCTTTGGTTATTGCAACATGGATATATGGAATGAAAATGTTATAGAATACTTATTGATTCTTTTGATAAGTAGGCTCAGCTTCTATTTATTTTTATTCTATTAATCCGTTTTTTCTGATTTATTTTTTGTTTTTAAATAGTTTTCATGGATTTCTTCGGCTAAGTCATCATTACCTTCAATGATTGGTCCTGTATAGTCGCAGTCATAGCAAACCCATTGAGACCAATTCTGAGGTATGATCCATTTTACTCTTTTAGAACCACATCTTGGACAAATTTTATGCATCATAGTATCAGATCTTGTAAAAGCTCCATATTAAGTCTAATGCTTCTCCAGGCTCTAATGCTCCTGAACGTGTTTCTCTAAGGATTCTTTGTATTGAAAATTTTTTCATGTATGGAAACTTTCTGTGGACTTCATAAAGAAGTGGACAACCGAATCCTTTGAATGTATTTAAATTGTATTTCTTGATTAATAATTTTATCTCTTGCTTACCTACACTTAAACTTGCTGGAAGGTTCAAGCGATATAATAAATTCTCCTGTAAATTTATGCATTGACTACCTGTTGCAAGCATATCTCCAAAGATAACTATTGGTATTTTATTTGATTTTGCATATTCTTTTACAAGTTTTTCAGTGTTTTTAGAACATCTTCCACATGGATGTAGCTTACCTGTAAAAGATTCGTTGATAACTTCCGAATAATTGGTTTTTATGTATTCATGAGAAACATTTAATTCATCGCATAGGATTTCTATATTTCTTTTGAATTGCTTTGGCAGAATAATGGTTCCAGGATCAACTGTAACAGCAATTGGATTAAAACCAAGTTTTTTAGCTAAAATCAATGAAAAGCTACTGTCAATTCCTCCGGACAATGCAACAACTGCTTCAATATTTTCAGATTTTTCAAATTTATTTTCATTTAGATAATTCTCAAAGTTAAAGCTGTAAATATTTGATAGTTTATCATCAATAACTTTTTTTAGGTTTTTTAGCCCATTCAAATCTGAATTTAGGTTATTGATGGTCTTTTTTGACAATTCCAATTTGTATTTCTTATTTAAAAAGTCACCATATGATTCGACATGAATACTTTCAAGACCTAATTTTTCCTTGAGTTTTCCAACTACCCAACCACCTTTTCCAATAATAGCTGATTTATCAGGTCTATCTTCAGTGATAATCCATAATTCATTGGTCTTTTCATTAAAATAAAGTTCTTCAATAAAAATATTCACTTTCTCATGACTTATATCATTTCTTATTGAATTAACTTCATTTAAAATAAATTCTTTGGTATACATTGTTTCACATTTTCAAGTATTAGTTAATATTATGTTGATTTAATGTTAATTAATGTTTTTATATCCGGATTTTTGTTGTATAATCGATATATTTCATTGGAAGTATGAAAAAGAAATCAAAACTGTTAATATTGTATTTGGATAAAAATATGTAGCATTGATATTAAGAATTGGAAAAACCAATTTATTATGACAAACTTATAAATAATGGGTGAAGGATTAAACAGCCCATAAGAGTAGTAATATAGGGATTTTTAAAATTTTCACCATAAACATAATTAATTAAGTAACCTTTTTTATAAAATATAGTTAGTTGAGGAATATTGATGAAATATAGAACATTAGGTAATACTGGTATTGAGGTATCTGAAATTGCTTTTGGTGCTGAATTTTTAGTGGAAAGGCCTTATGAAGATACTGAAGTTTTGATTAAAGCTTGTGAAGAAAATGGAATCAATTTTGTTGACTGTTGGATGAGTGAACCTGATGTGCGTTCCCATTTGGGAAAAGCTATTAAACCTAATCGTGAAAATTGGGTAATTCAAGGTCATATTGGTGCAACTTGGCAAAACAATCAATATGTAAGAACAAGAGAAATGGATAAAGTAATTCCTGCTTTTGAAGATTTCATGGAAAGATTTCAGATAGATACACTTGATTTTGGAATGATTCATTATGTTGATCAGATTGATGATTACAATGAAATAATGAATGGTCCATTCATGGAGTATGTTCGCAAATTGAAAGAAGAAGGAACAATAGCTCATATAGGATTAAGTACACACAGCCCAGATATTGGATTGTTAGCTGCTCAAAATCCTGAAATAGAATTATTGATGTTTTCAATAAATCCTGCATTTGACATGTTCGGGTCTGTTGATGATGTTGGGGATTATAGAAAAGAGGATGCATATGATGATAAGGATTTATCTTCAATTAATCCTCAAAGGGCAGAATTATATGAGATATGTCAAAACAATGGCACTGCATTAACAGTAATGAAAGGTTTTGCTGGTGGAAACCTGCTTTCTGATGAAACATCTCCATTTGGTGTTGCAATGACTCCTGTTCAGTGTATCCATTATGTATTAGAACAAAAAGGTGTTTCAAGTATTTTTGTAGGTGTAAAAACAGTTGATGAGCTTATGGAATCTTTAAAATACTGTGATGCCAGTGAAAGTGAAAAGGATTATTATGATGTTTTAAAAAATGCTCCAGAGCACTCATTTAAAGGACAATGTACATACTGTGGCCATTGTAGTCCATGTGCCTCAGATATTGATATTGCAATGGTAATCAAACTGTTTGACCTTGCAAAATACCATGATAAAATCCCTGAAAGTATCAGACAACATTATAATGACTTGAAATTTAATGCAACTGACTGTATTGCATGTGGTGAGTGTGAAGATAGATGTCCTTTCAGTGTTCCTATTGTTGATGTGATGCTTGACGTGCAAGACTTATTTGAGTTATAGGTGATAATATACAATATTTAACATTAAATAACGGTATTAAAATCCCAATTTTAGGCTTTGGTACTTACCAAATACCTCCAGAAGAAACAAAACAGGCTGTTCTTGATGCAATTGATGTGGGTTATAGGTTAATTGACACATCACAATTTTACAATAACGAAGCAGAAGTTGGTGAGGCTATAAGGGAGAGTGGTGTTGGCCGTGAAGAATTGTTTATCACAACCAAGGTTTGGATAAGTAATTATGATTATGAAAAATGCTTGGATTCTATTAATGAATCCATGGAAAAATTAGGTTTGGATTATATTGATTTAATTTTAATCCATCAGCCTCTTTCAGATTATTACAGTGCTTATAGAGCTTTGGAAGATCTATATGATGCTGGATTTATTAAAGCTATTGGAGTATCCAATTTCTATCCGGACAGACTGACCGATATTTGCTCTTTTAAACGAAGGGTCATACCTCAAATCAATCAGGTTGAAGTAAATCCATTTAATGCACAATATCTTGCACAGGCAAACATGGAGAAAAATGGAGTTCAAATGCAGGCTCACTCACCGTTTTGTCAAGGAAAAAGAGATATTTTCAAAAATGAAACATTAATTAAAATTGGTAATAAAAATGGTGGTAAGACTGCCTCTCAAGTAATTTTAAGATGGCTAGTTGAAAGAAGTGTCATTGCTTTGAGTAAAACTACTAATAAAGATAGAATGGCTGAAAACATTGACATTTTTGATTTTGCTCTTGATGAAGAGGATATGCTTGAAATAATGAATTTAGATGAAAGTAAAACATCATTTTTCAATTATCAAAATCCAGAAACCGTTGAAAGATTTTATGAACTACTTTAATATTATTGAAAAACAAATATTTTAGGTGATTACTATGGCATATGAAATTAAAAACAAGAAAAATATATCTACAATTGGTGTACATGCAGGCCAAGAGGAAGTTGATGAAACTGGATCACGGGTTACTCCAATTTATCAAACTACTTCTTATGTATTTGATTCACCAGAACAAGCTGCAAATAGATTTGCACTTAAGGAAGGTGGAAACATTTACTCAAGACTTTCAAATCCTACTACAGAAGCATTTGAAAAAAGAATGGCTGCTATTGAAGGAGGAACAGCAGCATATGCAACCGCAACAGGAATGTCAGCTATTTTTTATGCAATCATTAACTTAACCTGTGTAGGGGATAATATTGTATCTGCAGATAACTTATATGGGGGAACATATGAACTATTTGAAAATACTTTAGAGGAATTGGGACGTAGTGTAACTTTCGTAGATTCTCAGTCTCCTGAACTATTTGAAGAGGCTATTAATGATAAAACAAAAGCAATTTATGTAGAATCCATTGGAAATCCGAAACTTGACATTCCTGATTTTGATAGATTAGCTGAAATTGCTCACAATCATAACATTCCATTGATTGCAGATAATACTGTAGGTATAGGTTCTGTAAGACCATTTGACCATGGAGCAGACATTATCGCATCATCTGCAACAAAATACATTGGGGGCCATGGAACTCCTCTTGGAGGAATAATCATAGAAAAGGGTGATTTTGACTGGATGAACGGAAAGTTCCCAACACTAT
>NZ_JBNMGD010000034.1:0-15998 GCF_050872065.1 Methanobrevibacter sp. | reverse complement strand
TTATAGATATAATTCTAATATTTTTATTATCAAATTGAAGGAGGGGAAAATATGGCTAAAGTTAAAGGAACTAACAGAAGAACCAGACAAAAAAGAAGTTATACCAAACCTGGTAGTAAAAGAGGAAGAGGAGTTAAACAAACTTGGAAAAAATAATCCTCTTAAATCTTTTTTTATTATTTTAACTATTTTTTTAATATTATATCATATCATCATTTGAAACTATTAAATACTATTTTTCAAAAATAATTATTTGGTGATATATTTATGAATGGACACAGAGCTCATGGATTTTCAAGTGTGCATTTTTTAGATTCTGATGAGATTTTAAATGAATTGGATCTTAAAGGCGATGAAACATTTATGGATGCTGGATGTGGAGATGGTCACATAGCAATAAAAGTAGTTGAAGATTATCTTCCAAACGGCACTGTTTATGCAGTTGATATTTACGATGCATCTATTGAAGACATGGAGACATATAAAAATGAGAACAATGTTGAGAATTTAATTAATATTGAAGCAGATATTCCTAAAGGAATTCCAGGTGTTGAAGATGAATCTGTTGATGTTGTTTTGATGGTTAATGTATTCCATGGATTTAAAGCTTCAAGAACTATTGATGAAGCTATAAAAGAATTTAAAAGAATTATTAAAAAAGATGGTAAAATTGCTATCATGGATTATAAAGCATGGGATGTTCCAAAAGGACCGCCAACTGCATTTAGAAGTTCTTCAAAAGAGTTAGAAGAATGTTTTAATAAACATGATCTCAAAATGATTTATTTAAATGAAGAAATTGGTGAGGATATTCCTGAGGGTAAATCTCACAATTTTGTTGTATTTCAAAAGGAATAATTGGCTTAAATAAGTCATTTCATTTTTTTTCAATATATAATAATGAAGCTATCGTTGATGCAGTTTTACTAAAAATTTCAGGAATTTATTTTATATTTCTTCAAAGAATAGTAGTATCTAAGTAAATAAGCATTTTTAGGAGTTTATTTTCTAATTTTGCTGTAATTGTATAATTATAGTTGTATATATTTAATTTTATTTCGATATGAAATAGTTTACTTCGATATGAAAACATTTATATGTCATTATATGCTTAAATTATAATTGCTACTCAGAATTTTTAATTTGAGATTATTAAAAACATTATAATTACATATTCTTAATGTATTTTTGATAAATATGAGGATTATGGAACTTATTCTTTGTATAATGTTATTAATATCTTGAATTACTTTATTCAATCTCTGATGGTATTAGTAAATTTAATTAAAGGTGTATAATATGAAATCTATGAGAATTTTGGCTATTGCAATTATTGTGATAGTGGCTATTATTGCTGTAGGTGCATATGCTACTGGTTCTTTAGGTACTACTGCTTCTTCTAGTGATGACTTAAACGGACAAGAAGTTCAATTAGCTGCGGCTGCTAGTTTAAAAAATGTATATGATGAAAAATTAATCCCTATGTTTGAAGAAAAATATCCTGGTGTAAAAGTTACTCCTACCTATGCTTCTAGTGGAGATTTACAAAAACAAATTGAAAATGGTTTAAAAGCAGATGTATTTATGTCTGCAGGTAATAAACAAATGGATGCTTTAATTGAAGAAGGTCTCATTGACAACAGTTCTAATGTAAAAACTTTAGAAAATAAACTTGTTTTAATTGTACCTGCTGACTCAAATTCTAACATGACTTCATTTGAAGATATAAAAGATGTAAAAGGTAATATTGCTATTGGTGATCCGGAATCTGTTCCTGCTGGACAATATGCTAATGAATCATTACATAATCTTGGTATTTGGGATGATGTTGAATCTAAATTATCTTTAGCTACTGATGTAACTGCTGTATTAAACCAAGTAGCTCAAGGATCTGCTGAATGTGGTCTTGTATACACTACTGATGCTAAATCTAGTGATGATGTTAAAGTAATTGCTGAAGCTCCTGAAGATTCTTTAAAAGATATTGTTTATCCTGTAGCTCCACTTAAAGACTCTGAACATGCTGATGCTGCAAACAAATTCGTTGAGTTTTTACAAACTCCAGAAGCTCAAAATGTATTTGTTGAATATGGATTTACTATTCATGAATAGGTTAATATTATAGTATGAATATATGTAATAATTAGATGCAAAGGAGATTATAGTTACATGATGGATTGGTCACCTATTTTAATTTCAATGAAAACTGCAAGTTTATCAATATTCATAACCTTTTTTATAGGTTTGATTAGTGCTTGGGGTATCGTTAAAATTAAAACTGACTCAATAAAAATCTTCCTTGATGGTATTTTCACACTCCCAATTGTATTGCCACCTACTGTTGTTGGGTTCTTTTTACTATATATTTTTGGGGTCAGGGGACCTATAGGTAAATTTCTTATAGACTTCTTCTCTGTGAAAATAGCATTTTCATGGTCTGCAACAGTTATTGCTGCAGTAGTCATGTCTTTTCCTTTGATGTATCGTTCTGCTCGAAGTGCATTTGAACAAGTTGATTCCAACTTATTGGATGCTGGTCGTACATTAGGTATGTCTGAGTGGAAAATATTTTGGAAAATTTTATTTGCAAATTCATTACCTGGAATTATTGGTGGAGGAATTCTTGCTTATGCTCGTGGTTTAGGTGAGTTTGGTGCTACTGCTATGATTGCAGGTAATATTGCAGGACAAACAAGAACTCTCCCAATGGCTGTTTATTCAGAAGTAGCGGCAGGTAATATGGGAGAGGCATTTAATTATGTAATATTCATTGTTATTATTGCATTTATAGCTATTTTCATTATGGATTATGTTTCCATACGTAAAGAAAAACAATGGAAATAAATATCCGAAAATAGATGTATCTTTTTTTATTATTTTTTCATTGTGAGGAATAGATTATGAGTAATAAATTGTTAAAGGTAGATATCCATAAAGAACTTAAGGAATTTGACTTAGATGTTAATTTTGAATTGAAAGAAGGTTGTTTGGGTATTCTTGGTCCTTCCGGTTGTGGTAAGAGTATGACATTGAAGTCTATTGCAGGTATTGTAGATCCGGATAAGGGTATTGTAAGTTTAACTACTGATGATGAAACAATTTATTATGATTCTAATAAAAAAATTAATTTAAAACCTCAAGATAGAAATGTAGGTTACTTATTTCAGAATTATGCATTATTCCCAAACATGACAGTTGAAGAAAATGTTGCTGCGGGTCTATCTAAAAGTGATGATAAGAAAATTGTGAATGATATGATTAAACGTTTTCGTTTAGAAGGTTTAGAGAATAGATATCCTCGACAGTTATCTGGAGGTCAACAGCAAAGAGTAGCTTTAGCTCGTATATTGGCTTATGGTCCGGATGTCATGTTATTAGATGAACCTTTCAGTGCTATGGATACTGTATTAAAAGAACGATTACGTATGGAACTCATTAATTTATTAAATGATTTTGATGGACTTTCAATTTTGGTAACTCATGATCGTGATGAGGCATTCCAATTTTGTGATGAGCTTTTAATATTAGATGAAGGTAAAATCATTGCAAAAGGAAATACTCATGAACTATTTGAAAATCCAAAAAGAGTTCGTGTTGCTAAGCTTACAGGGTGTAAGAATATTTCCAAAATTGAAATAATTGATGATTACCATCTCAAAGCTTTAGATTGGGGAATTATGCTCGAAGTATCTAAAAAGATTCCACATAATATTTCTCATGTTGGAATAAGAGCTCATGATTTTTATCCTTCTAATGAGAAAGGTGTTAATACGATTGAAATTATAGGTTCATCAGTATTAGAAATGCCTTTTGAGTGGGAAATAACATTAAAAAATGGGTTATGGTGGAAAGTGGATAAGCAGATTCATAATCATGAATTTGAAGTTCCCAAGTATTTAAAAGTAGATCCTGAAAACATTATTTTATTGGAAGAATAGTTAATATTTTTTTAGTAAAATTTCTTAAAACTTTTTTTTTAAAATTTATAATAATATCCACTACTTTTTTAATTTATTCTTTTTGAAAATTATTAAATACTATTTTTTAAAGAATATTATTTATAAAAATTTTAATGTGATAATTATGGAGCATAGACATCATGGCAAATCAAGTGAAAAGTTTTTAGATTCAGATGAGATTTTAAGCAAATTAAATCTTAAAGGTGATGAAGTTTTTATGGATGTTGGTTGTGGTGATGGATATATCTCTAAAAAAGCCATTCAAGATTATCTTCCTAATGGTATTGTTTATGCAGTAGATAGTTATGATGAGGCTATTAAGGATATGGAAGCATATAAGAAAGATAATTCTATTGAAAATTTAATTAACATTGAAGCGGATATTTCAAAAGGAGTTTTCAGTGTTGAAGATGGTTCTATTGATGTTTTATTAATGCTCAATGTATTTCATGGATTTACGGAAGCTTCTCATCGTGATGATGTTATTGGGGAATTTTCTCGTTTAATTAAAGATGATGGTAAAATTGCTATCATGGATTTTAGACCTATTGAATTATCATTTGGACCTCCACTTGAAATAAAATGTTCTCCGAAGGATTTGGAAGAACTTTTCAATAATCACAACTTCAAGAAAACTTATCTGAATGAAAAAATGGGTCCAGAGACTATTGATGGTAATACTCATTATATGATAATATTTGAAAAGGAGTAATTTTAAATGATTTTTACAGCAATTTTAGCTGGTGGAATAGGTTCAAGAATGGGAGGAACAGATACTCCTAAGCAATTTTTAACATTAGGGGATAAACCTGTTATTATTCATACTATTGAAAAATTTGTTATAAACGACAAGATTGATAAAATAATTGTCTTAACACCTAAAAATTTTATCAATCATACTAATCACTTAATTGATGAGTATATTCAACATAAAGAGAATATTATTGTCATTGAAGGGGGTAAAACAAGAAATGACACATTGATGAATGGGATTAATTATATTGATGAACATTTCGGTATTGATGATGATTCGATTGTTATAACTCATGACTCTGTACGTCCATTTGTGACTCATAGAATTATTGAAGATAATATTGATGCTGCAAGGAGATATGGGGCTTGTGATACTGTAATTCCTGCTAGTGACACTATTGTTGAGAGCATTAATGGTAAGACTATTGAAAGTATTCCTGTAAGGGATTATTATTACCAAGGTCAAACACCACAGAGCTTCAATGTAAAGAAACTTTTCAACTTAATTAATAGTTTAACAGAAGAAGAATCTAATATACTTACAGATGCATGTAAAATATTCACACTTAAAGATGAAGATGTATATCTAGTGGATGGTGAAGTGACAAATATCAAAATTACTTACCCTTATGATTTGAAATTAGCAAATACATTACTTGAGGATATCCAATGATTAATATTGTTTATAGGTTAAAATCTCCAAAGTTCTTTGAAGAGGCAATTTCTGAAATTGAATTAGATGGTGTTATTGTTAGACCTAATTATCTTTCAATTTGTCAGGCAGACCAGAGATACTATCAAGGATCACGCCCTGTTGATGTCCTTGAAAAAAAATTACCTATGGCACTAATTCATGAAGGAGTTGGTGAGGTTGTATTTGATAACTCAGGTGAATTTAACCCAGGGGATAAAGTAGTAATGATTCCAAACACTCCCATGGGGGATGATGTTTATAGAGCTAATTATTCTTATGGTTCTAAATTCAGAGGTAGTGGCTTTGATGGATTTACTTCAGATTTAATTAAATTAGAACCTGATAGAGTTGTTAAAATACCTGATGAATTTGATTTTCATGTTGCAGCATTCATTGAATTAATGAGCGTAGCTTATCAGGGTATTTCTAAATTTAATGAAATAGTTATCACTCCAAAGGATGTTTTGGGTGTTTGGGGAGATGGTAATTTAGGTCTAATTACTGCACTTTTTTTAAAAGAGAAATTTCCGGATTCTAAGGTACTTGTTTTTGGAAAACATTTAGAAAATCTTAATTTATTTTCATTTGCCGATGGAATTTACCAGATTCATAATGTTCCAGATGAGTTATTAATTGATCATGCTTTTGAATGTGTAGGTTCAAGTGCATCTCAATCAGCTATTGAGCAAATTATTGACTTAATTAAACCACAAGGCACAATAAACTTATTTGGTGTAAGTGAATATCCTATACCAGTTAATACTCGTATGATTTTAGAAAAAGGGTTGACAATCCAGGGTAATAGTCGTTCTGATAGAGAAGATTTTATTGGAGTTATTGAAACTCTCAAACAAAACCCTAAACTTTTTGAATATTTAGAAAAATTGGTTACAAATGTATGTGAAATAAATTCATTGAATGATTTAAAAGAGTCATTTGATAAAGATTATATTTCCAATTTTGGTAAAACAATTTTAAAATGGAATAAGTAGCTAATTTAAAGTGTTAATTATTTTAAAATATTCCTTTCTAAAATAATTTCTCTCTTCTTTTTTACATACTACTGGCATCATGGATAATGCAAATAAATCTTTGTTATCAAGTTTTTCTCCTTTTTTGATTTTATTTTTTATTATATCTAATACTATCTGTGCAGGATTTTCTGTGATTGAAGCTAATTTAATCTTAAAATCAGCTTCTGATTTGATTTCACATTCTTTCATGCAGATATTAACAGTATTTGGGCATATTATGTATATTGAAACCTGTTTATTATTTGTTTCATACAATGCTTCTGCGAGTTCAATATATTTTACAAGTTCATCTTCGGTAAAATCTGTTATTTGTAATTCTAAATCAATAATTTCATCATTTTCTGTAATAAAAATGCTACCTTCCTGATAGATATGTGGTTTTAGTTTTAAATTTTGAATAGGAATTTGGCATTTTATTTTTCTTTTATCATTAAATGTTTCTTCTATAATTTTTGTTTTCATTGTGAAATCTTGACTAGACATTGTTTAACCTCTTTTAATTTTAAGTTGTATTGCTTATATCTAGTTTTAAGATTTATAAATTAGTAAGTTATTTTTTAAAGCAATTTTAAAGGGTTAAATAAATTTTAGAATGAGATTTTATTTGGTAATGGTTGGATAATATTAAAAAAAGAGAAGGAGTTATGAGATATTAATCTCTTAATTTCCAAATTCTTTTCTTTGTCGTCTTATTTCATATCTTGCGAATATATAGTTTAAGACGGATGGAATTGCTCTTCCAATACATAGTCCCATCCATATTCCTATAAGGCCAAAATTGAGGACATATACAAATAAATAGATTAGAATGATAACGAATATGATTTCTCTAAGGACGGTAAACATCAAACTGTAAAGTCCTTTTCCAATTCCCTGATAGAAAAAGCTTGAAGGCATTCCGATACCTGTTGCTATTAATGAAAGACATGCAATTTGAAGGTATGAAGCGATTCCAGGGATTAAACTTGCAGTTTCAGGAGTATATGCAAATATTGTTGCTAATTGATTTGAAAAAATTACTAATATTAAAGTAATTGCAGTTCCTAATATCAGACCAAATTTAGCTCCGTATTTATGTGTTCTTGAAAGGTAATCTCCATTTTTAGCACCAAATGCAGTTCCACTCACTGTCAATACTGCAGACCCAATAGCTGTAAGGGGCATTATTGCAAATAAATATAATCTTTGACCAGATGTAAATGTAGCTATACCGTAATCTCCTCCAATTTGTGATATTATAATTAAATAAATTGACATTGCAATTGCCATTATTAACATATCAAGTGCTGATGGAATTCCAACTTTTAATATGTCTTTTGTCAAATTAGAGTCAAATTTAGTATTTTTAAGGTTGACCTTAACATAAGTGTCTTTTTTAATCAAAATCCAGTATAACATTATCAATGCTGAAATTGCAGAGCTTACAATTGTTGCAAGAGATGCTCCAGCAGAACCTAATCCAAGAGTATAAATGAATAATGGATCTAATATTGCATTTAAAATTACTGTTGCAATTATAACATACATTGCACGTTTCATATCTCCTTCTCCACGAAGGATTCCACTACAACCATTTGAAAACATGAATGCAATTAAACCTAAAAACAATGGTGTAGCATAAGACATTGCTTCGTTTAATGTCTGCCCATTAGCACCATAACTTGCAAGTAAAGGTTTTTGAATAATTAAAAAAATAACAGTTAAAATAACTGATGATATTAAAAAAATAAATAATGAATGTTTTGCAGATTCATTTGCCATTTCATGATTTTTAGCACCAATGAATCTTGAAATACTACTTGTTGCTCCGTTTCCAAGTCCTACACTGGCTCCGTTCAATACCATAAATATTGGTGTTACAAATCCAATTCCTGCAATTGCTGTTTGTCCAAGACCAGCCACCCAAATACCATCAATAATATTATATAATGCAGTTAAAATCATTGATATCATAATGGGTATAGCTAATTTCTTTACAGCTATTTCAGGTTCCCCTCTCATTAATGTTACATTCTTATTAGTCATAACTTTTATATTTAGTCATTGTGATATTTAAAGTAATGGTTATAATGAGGGTTATGATTTGTGTTATATAAAAATAAAAAAAGTAGAAGTTAATAATTAACTTCTAAAATAATCCACTTTCTTTTAAACGTTCTTCAAAGTATTTAGAGGATTTATCTGCTTTTTGTTTGATAATTGATGCTACAATAATGACAATTACTCCGATTGAGATGAGAATAGCCAATGCAGGAAGGTAATTTGACCAAACAACTCCCAATTGAGCTTCACGTATTAATGTAATAGCATATGTCATAGGTAAGTAAGGATATAATGTCTGGAAGAACTCGTGCATGATTTCAATTGGATAAATTCCTCCAGTTCCAGATATTTGGAGAACTAAAAGAATAACTCCTATTCCTTTTCCTACTTGTCCTAATGCAGATATAATTGAGTATACTAAAATCATAAAGATTACTGACACTAATACAGCCGAGAAGATAAATAACGGCGAATTAGCTATATGAATACCTAAAATATAAGCTCCACCTATTGTGACTGCTGCTTGGAGTATACTCATCACTACGAATAATACTACTTTACCAAAGTACATTTCAAGAGGAGTGTATTTTGTTCCTTGACTGGTTCCAGGTGTAATCATTACACAGGTAATAATGGCTCCGACCCACATAGACAATACAATATAAAATGGAGCCACATCAGATCCATAATCTGGTACTGGGAATTCTTCATGTCTGTCTAATTTAATTGGTGAGTAGAAATAATCTCCAAGTTCACTTTCGTTAATTCCTGTCACGCTTGAAAGTGAATTTGCAGATGCACTTAGTGCTCCTGCTGCTGAGAATAATGCTTGTGATGCAGAACCTGAAAGCATTTGAGCACCTGCTGCAAGACTTAATGATCCTTTAGCAAGTTCAACAGAACCTCCAGCCAACTGATTTGCACCGCCTGCAACAGAACTAGCTCCATTAGCCAATTTTGATGAACTGTTTGCAAGTTTAACGGAGCCATCTGCTAATTGTGATGAACCTTTAGCTAATTCTCCACTTCCATTTGCAAGTTTAATATTGCCTTCAACATACTGTTTCATAGGGTCTGGAAGTGTTGAAGGATCTACTTGGGATTGAATTTCATGTGATCCTTGTTCTAACTGACTAGCACTTTGTTTGATAGATGATGAGCCTTTTTCCACATCACTTGCACCTTGATTAATTGCAGAAGAACTTTGTTGCACCTGGTTCGCACCACTTTGAACTTGACTTGCTCCATTTTGAACATCGTTAATTCCAGAAGATACTTGTCCCGCACCAGATGATATTTTTGCCGCACCTGCTGAAAGTTGACTTCCACCACCATATAATTGTCCAGCACCTGCTGAAAGACCGTCTTTCAGTTCTCCAAGTTTTCCATAAGCTGCAAGATTTATAATTTCAACAATTTTTGCATTAACTGTGGTATAAACAGTGTTCGCACCACTGTCAGTTAATTTTGTAGCTACTGGATTTGATTTAATATTTACAAGATATTCAAGTTTGGCTTGTTGAGGATTATCTGATGTAATGGAAGCTACATTTTCACTTAAATTTTTAGGTATTATAATTCCCGCATAATAATCCCCATCATGAACACCTTTTCTCAGTTCATCCTCTGTTACAAACTTCCAGTCAAATTTAGTGTTATTCTTTAAATCTTTAACAATTTCATTTCCAACATTTAACTGAACACCATCAATTGTTGACCCGTTATCGAGATTAGCTATTGCAAATTCTACCTCATCAGTATTTTCATATGGGTCCCAGCATGCTTGGATATTTAAAAGAGCATAAAGGGAAGGTAGGATAATTATTGCAAGTAATACTACAGTTACTATTGGATTTGAAAATGATGCTTTTAAATCATGTCTTATGATTTCAATAATATTACTAAAATTTATTTTACTCATTTTAAACCTCAATTTTTTAATGTAATAATTTTTAGGTTACTTTATATTTATAAGAATGGGCGAATTTCATAGATTGTGTAAAATATTAATTGAATAAGTATTCCATGTTATGAAATTTTTTCTAAGAGTTACCTAAATTATTAATCTATTATGTATTATAGATTGAAAACATATAAAATAGTATTTAAAAATTAAAATTTATTTTTTTAGCATTGTTAATATGAGGTCTGTTAAAAATTATAATTGGAAAAATTCGTCACAGTATTCGCAATAATAATTATAATCATTTGTACAGCAGTTTCCAATGATTATTTCATTTTCTAGTGATTCAATAGCTAATTCCTCGCTTGGTATTCCATGAAAAACTTTTTTTAATTCTCTCATACATCTTGGACAGGATTTCATAATATCCTATTATATTATCAATATTAATAAATTAACCGTAGTAGGAGGTTATAACTGATTTTTTCAACTATTTTTATAGGAAATTAGTTAAATTTTAGGCAAAATATTAAATTAATTAAACAATATAATAAGTTATATATTTTCTTAAAGAAAGTTTAATTATTAACATTTGACAATTTTTAAAAATATTGTTAATGAGAGATAAAAGGTGTTTATGTGAGTGAACAAAAATTAGAAGTTTTTAATGTTTTGAATTTTTTAGATAATGGATATGAACTTGAGGATATTTTAAACGAAGGTCAATTTGGAACTTTTCCTTCAGCACAAGATTGTATTAAATACATGATTAATGAAGGATATCTTGAAGGGGAATTCAATGTTGCAGTTCCTAATGATGAATCATTAACTGCTGAGGAAATATCCAAAAAATACACTGTCGCTGAATTAAAAGATATTTTAAGAGAAAATGGTTTAAAAGTTTCTGGTAAAAAACAAGAACTTGTCGAAAGAGTTTTATCCGTATTAAATAAAAGCAATGATGAAGAAACTGATGATAATGTTGAGGAAGTATCTTCAGATTTAGCATTAACTGATAAAGCAAAAGAATTTTTAAAAGAAAACGAATGGATAGACTTATACATGTTTGCACTTGTTGCATTCAGATTTGAAGATTATGAAGCATATAGAAAAAATTCATCTGAGGATAATCTTCAAACAGCTTTAAAGTTCTGTGATGAAATTATTTCAAGATCATTAATCACTAATCAATTTTTAGTTTTCATTGATGCATTAACCGCAAAAGCACATGTCTATGCTTATAATAAAGATTATGAATCTTTCTTAGATTATGATTTACAACGTTTTATTTTAGGGTTAAATCCTATTGTAATGGATCCGCAAACTTATGCTACTTATAATGTTGTTGATTATGCAAATGTAGTTAATTTAAAAAATGTATTGGATATACTTGATTTAGGAAGTTTGAAGAAAAGATTTGATAAAATCTGGAATAAGTCTCACATTAAACATATTACTGTGCCTAAAAAAGCTTGTTATAAAATTTTACAAAGAGCTATGGATGGTGCAGATATTGAAGAGCTTAATTTAGATTTAAAACAAAAATATTTTAATAAAAAGTTTGGAATTTAAAATATGATAAATAAAGTTGCTGAAATTTTTTAGTTGAAGCTATTTCTGCAACTTTTAAGGATTTTTTTAATACTTTTTTTTTGATTAATGAATTCTGTATTCGTTTTAATTGATTTTTCTACTTATTTTTTTCATCGACCTAATTTCATAAAGTTTATATGTCTTTTAACTAAATTATATTTGAAGGTGATATTATGACAAATCTAGATAAATCTGTCGAAGAAGAAATTTTAGGGATTGTTGAAAAATATCAAAAAGAAAATACAAAACTTTTGAATTATCTTATTACTGATGATGAGATTACCTTTTTCTCTCCATTAGGAAATGGTAATTCTATAACTGTAGAAGATTTACAAAAAGTTGCAGATATTTTAAAAGGTTCATTTAAAGGAATGCAAATTGTTAATCAGGAATACAGATTTACTTTTGAACTCGGTTTATAAAAAGGGGTTAATCCCCACTTCTTCTTTTTTTAATAATATATGAGTGTTATTTTGCAGTCTCGCAATTGATATGATGTCCTCTAAAGTATTTAGATTAGGTATTGTATAAACTTATTAATGATTTAAGAGAAATATTTAGTGTAGTGATTACATGAAAGATATAGATGTTTTAATTGAAGCTTTACCATATATTAAAAAATTTCATGATAAAAAAATATTGATTAAATATGGTGGACATGCAATGGTAGATGATGATGCAAAGTCCTCCACAGCTCGTGATACTGTTTTACTTAAATATGTTGGAATGAAACCATTAATTGTACATGGTGGAGGTCCTGAAATCTCAAGATCTATGGATAAACTAGGCAAACAAGCTAAATTCATCAAAGGATTAAGAGTTACTGATGAAGAAACTATGGAAATTATTGAAATGGTGCTAGTTGGTAAAATATCAACTGAAATTGTATCAGAACTCATTAAACATGAAGGTCAAGCAATAAGTTTATCTGGAAAAGATTCAAGCTTAATATTTGCTCATAAAAAAGAAGTGAAAAAAATAGATGAAGAAATAGTTGATTTAGGTCTTGTAGGTGAAGTTGATTGCGTAAACACTGATTTACTTGAGTTATTTTTAGAGAATGATTATATTCCAGTAATATCTCCTGTAGGGATTGCTGAAGATGGAACTAGTCTCAATTTAAATGCTGATACTGCTGCAGGGGAAGTTGCAAGTGCAGTTGGCGCTGAAAAATTAATTATCTTAACTGATGTTCCAGGTGTTTTAAGAGACCCTTCAGACCCTACATCTTTAATTCAAAAAATTAAAGTGGATGAAGTGCCTGCTCTTATTGAAGAGGGAATTATATCTGGAGGTATGATTCCAAAAATAGAAACCTGTGTAAATGCTATTAATAAAGGTGTTAAATCATGTCATATTATTGATGGTCGTAAAAAACATTCTTTACTTTTAGAAATATTTACAACAAATGGTATTGGAACTATGATTTACAAATAATTCCATACCCACTTTTTTTATTCTTTAAACATTTTTCTTAATTCTCTTCTGAGTAATTTCCATCCATTTACTCTTGGAAGCTCATTTAGTGTAAATATTTTTCTTGGAACTTTATATCTTGATAAGTTCTCTCGAGCATAACTGATTAGTCCTTCGACATCTTCATCGTTTTTCCAAACAACTGCAGCTACTGGAATTTCACCTCTATGACAATCATTTATGCTGAAAATAGCTATTTCTTTAACAGCAGGGTATTTGATTAATACTTCTTCTACTTCTGTTGGATATATTTTCCATCCACTCATTACAATCATGTCTTTTTTACGATCGGTAATAAATAAACGATTATCTTCGTCAAGATATCCAACATCTCCAGTTAAAAACCATCCGTCATCTAAAAATGAGGTTTTTGTTTTTTCTTCATTGCCCCAGTATCCTTTTGCGATTGCAGGTCCTCTAAGTGCAATTTCACCTTGTTCATAGTTAGGTAATGTCATATTATGATCATGTTCATCAACAATTTTCACTTCTGAAAAACACACTGGGTGACCTACACTTTCATATTTATCCGCTTCCCAATAGTCTTCTGGTCGAATAACTGTTCCAGTTCCAATAACAATTGTTTCAGATAATCCGTAGGCATTAATAATTGGTATTTGATAAGTTTGATGGAAATCTTTCCATATTTCTTTATGTAGTGGTCCTCCACCTGAAATAAGTTCACGCACGGTCTTAAGTTGTTTGCGCGCATCTATTGTAGTTAAAGAATGTATTACTGGAGGCATTCCAGTTAGAACGGTTACTTTTTCTCTTTCACATAATTCTAAATATTCACCTATATTGAATTGTTCGATTAAAATGTAATAAGCAGCAGCTCTTAGGGCAGCGATTGCCCAGGATAAACCGACATGTGCCATTGGATATATTCCTAAAAATACATCAGATTGCTTTAAAGTTAAAACATCACATTCATTGTGTATTGCAGTAAAATAATTTCCATGAGTGAGCATTGCACCTTTAGGATGTCCAGTAGTTCCAGAGGTGTATTGTAGTTGACATAAATCATCCCAGTCAGTATTTTCAGATTCTAAGACTTCACAATTTTTAAAATCAGAAATATTTTCTGGAATATATTTTTTAATGTCGATAATGTCTTTTGCATCTATGTCGGTAATCATTAATTTTGCTTTTGAGTCACTTACAATATACTCAAGTTCATTAGCTGTGAAAACTCTGTTAGTTGGAATGGCTATTGCACCTATTCTCCATATTGCAAAAAGTGAAAATAAATATTCTTCAGAATTTTTTAAGTAGATTAGGACTCTATCTCCTTTTTGTATCCCTATTCCTTTTAATTTCCTGCCGATTTCAGAAACAATTGATAAAATTTCACTAGAGTTGTATTTTTCTCCGGTTGTTGGATTATATAATACATTTTTATCTAGGCGTTTTGAATTTGCATCTAAAAAAGTAGTGATATTTAACATTTATATTAACTCCTTAACTATTGCTTTGGTGACTTCCATAGTTGAAGATTTTCCTCCAAGGTCTGGAGTTCTTATTTTACAGTCTGAAATTACTTTTTCAACTGTATTTTTTATGTTGTTTGAAATTTCCCATTCACCTAAATAGTCAAGCATCATTGAAGCGGATAATATCATAGAACAAGGATTTGCAATATTTTTTCCAGCAATATCTGGTGCTGATCCGTGAACAGGTTCAAATAATCCGTTGTAATCTCCAATATTTCCGGATGGAGCAAGACCAAGTCCACCTACAAGTCCTGCACTTTCATCAGATAATATGTCTCCAAATAAATTAGTTGAAACAATAACATTGAAATTTTGAGGTTGTGTGATTAAATACATTGCTGCTGCATCAACATAAAAATCTTCGGCAGTGATTTGAGGATAATTTTGTGCTACTTTGTAGAAGCTTTCCTTAAATACACCATCAGTCTTTTTTAAGACATTACTTTTGTGAACACAGGTAACCTTGTTTTGGCCTCGTTTAATACATAAATTGAATGCTACACGGGATATTTTCTCAGATGCTTTTCTACTGATTATTCTCTCAGCGATTATTTTGTTTTCATCACCGTATTCCACTTGAGAATATAATCCTTCAGTATTTTCTCTAACAATTACAAAGTCAATATCATCACGAATTGCATCTACTCCTTTGTATGACTTGATTGGTCTTATATTTGCATAAACATTAAGTTCTTTTCTTAAATTGATAATTGGACTAGGTTCTCCAGGTGTTGAAGTTGATGCTCCAAATAGTACTGCATCACTATTTTTTGCTATTTTGATTGTTTCTTCTGGTAATGTTGTTCCATTTTTATTAAAGCAATCAAAGCCTGCTTCACCATACTTAAAGCTAAATTCTAAATCTAGCTTATCCAGTAAATATTCACAGGCAGACATTACTTCTCTACCTATCCCATCTCCACTTATTATTGCAATATTATACATGTTTTCACTTATGATAATTTTTAATATATTATTAATATTGCTTTAATTATATTTAAAATGATGATTTAAATTTGTTCGTATAATATCGAAATATATTTATACATT
>NZ_JBNMGD010000048.1:0-10049 GCF_050872065.1 Methanobrevibacter sp. | reverse complement strand
ATTATATATCAATACAAATTTATATTAATGAAAGTATTTATATTTTATATTAATTAATTTTAAAAAAAGTGATTTGAATGACTAATGGAAAGATTGAAGAATATCAAAATATATTAGAAGAAGAAGAACTTATGATTGAGACTCATTTTGTGAATATAGAAAGGATTTTAAGAGAACCTGAAAAAATTGAAAAAGACAAGCTATTTGCACTAATGAATAACTACAACACATTAAATATTCAATATGAGCAACTATGTAACGATCTCATTGAATTTATTAGAATATTCAAAGGTGATGATCAAGAAATTAGATTATACAAAACTGATGAATTAATTAATTTATTAGACTCAAAAATTAACCAAATAGATGAATCTAATTAATTATAATTAATTACAACAGAACCTGTAATATTTGTAGTTGAATTTTCAGCTACAACTTCACCATTTCTTAATAATTTTATATGTAACTCCCCTTCACCATAATCATATTTTTGTGCAGTAATAGACACACTATCCCAAGCAGCACAATCAAGTGTAAAAGATTTATTACCAGAACTTTCTTTACTTACAAGATAATTAGGACTACCCATTTTAGCACCCCAACTACCTTCATATTCAATAACTGCTTTATAAGGATAAGAATCAGTCTTATAAATAGAACCATTATCAGTAATTAAATTTAAAGACTCTTCATGAGAAGGCTGGGTATTATCATGAATAAACGAGAATAGTAACAGTGCAATAACAATTATTCCCAGCACAATAACAATTTTTTTTGCTATGCTTATATTCCAACTGTTACTCCTACGAGGATTATTAATTCTGTTCCCATTAGAATCAGTTAGAAGATAACCACAATTATCACAATATACTGCTGTGGATGAATTTTCATAACCACAACGTGGACATTTAACCATAATTAAAAAACCTTTTTCATTTCTTATAAAAAGTTTATTATAAAACTTATATTTAAAATTAATGGAAAATTATCCAATTTTAATAAAAATTAATATGGTCTTAATGATAATAATTATAGACATTTTTAGCCGTTTTTAAATTCATGCCATCTATTTTAGCTAATTCCTCAACTGATGCCTTTTTAATATTATCAACACTACCAAATTCTTTTAAAAGACTAATCTTTCTTTTTTTACCAATTCCAACGATATCATCAAGAGAAGAGGACTGAATATCATTACTACGGAGTTTTCTATGATAAGTTATCGCAAAACGATGAGATTCATCACGTACTTGCTGAAGCAAATGCAATGCAGTGTTATTTTTAGGAATGATAATTGGACGTTTGGAGTTTGGAATATATATCTCTTCAAATTCCTTTGCAAGTCCGATAATAGGTATATGAGTAAGATTTAATTTCTCCAATACTCCACATGCCATCCCAAGTTGTCCTTTACCTCCATCAATCACAATTAAGTCAGGCTCAGGATCATTATCAATCATTTTCAATCTACGAGTCAATAATTCCTCCATCATTGCAAAATCGTTCGGACCAGGGGTTTCCATCTTGAAATGTTTATACATTTTTTTATTAGGTTTTGCATCTTTAAAGGATACTTTTGAACCAACAGCAAACTTACCTGAAATGTTACTGATATCATATCCTTCAATTACATGAGGTATTTTTTCAAGTTTAAGGTATTTTTTAAGTTCGATTAATGAATTTTCCATCTTTTTCTTTTGATGTTCAATGATTTCAGCATTTTTCTTAGCCATTTTAACAAGTCTTAATTTAACACCTTTTTGAGGAACTTTAATCTTGACTTTATTCCCCCTTAAATCACTTAACCAATCCTCAAGCAATTCTTTATCATCAATATTTTCATCCAAAAGAATTTGCTTTGGAATATGCCTGTTATATCCATAATACTGTTGAATAAATGAAAACATGATTTCAGAAGGTGAATCATATTTAGAACCACTCATTAAAAAGTCATCACGACCAACAATCTTACCATTTCTAATCGGCATTATAATGACAACTACTTCATTTTTACCTATAGCCATAGCTATTACATCTTGATCTAAATCATCATCCACTAAATCAACAAATTGTTTTTCCATTATTTCCTCAATAGATGCGATTTGATCTCTTATTACCGCTGCTTTTTCAAATTCTTCAGAGTTTGCAGCCTCCATCATTTCTTTTTTCAGATTTTTAACAATGGTTGAATATTTTCCTTGGAAAAACAAATCAATTTTGTTTATAATTTCCGAATATTCTTTTCTAGAAATTCTCCCATCACAAGGAGCATAACATAAATCAATTTGTGAGTTTAAACAAGGACCATTCATATTACGGCAAGTTCTTATCTTAAACAATGATTTTAAAAATTTAACCGTTTGTTTAACCGAACCAACATCAGTAAAAGGACCAAAATACACTCCATTTTTTGTTACATTTCTTGTAATAACAATACGTGGAAATTCCTCATCGGTAATTTTAACATAAGGATATCTTTTATCATCCTTTAGCTGAATATTATATCTTGGACTATGCTTTTTGATTAAATTAGCTTCTAGAATCAATGCTTCTTTTTCTGAATTAGTTATAATATACTCTAAACTATCAAAATGACTCATTAAAATTTGAGTTTTTGGTCTATCAAGTTTCTCACGAAAATAAGATTTAACTCTTTTTATGAGATTTTTCGCTTTACCAATATAAATTATAGTGTCATTACTATCTCTCATAATATAGACACCTGGTTTATTTGGTAAATTGTCCGGAGATTTAACTTTAGTTGACATGAACTAACCTATTTAAGTTCAACAATATCATTATTTAATTTAACTTTATTATCTGCAATCATTAAGTCTAAAACGCTGTTAATTCTTGTTGCTGTCTTTTTAGAAGTTGATTTGAAACCAAAGTTACGTGATGTTTCTTTTGCAACTTGTTTTGTTGTAAGATCTTGCTTATGAATCAATACAGTCCCAATATTTTTAGCAATTTCTTCATCTGAAATCAAATCAATATTAGGTTTATTCCTTTTTCTAATAACAATATTATTATTTGAAGCACCATATAAAAAGTCTCCAATTCTAATAATATAGCCTGAGTTTTCAGCTTCACTTATTCCCTCATTGACACGCTTTTTTAACTTAGCTCCTGCCCTTTTGATATCGCATGAATCCTTAACTCTTTTTATAACTTCACTAACATGAATTGGTCCTTCAACATCAACAATACTATTAATGGATTTAGCAACATTATCAACAGACTGTCTGTACAACTCATCTGATGAATGTAATCCAATATCATCAATTTGAACATAATCAACTAACTCATCTTCCATTTTTCTTTTACCTGGAAGTTTATTATCATCAAATGATTTGAATTGATTGTCTTTTCTACGTCTTTCACGTTCTATTTCTTTATAATCTTCATCAGCACTTAAAATAATATCTTCTAATGCTTGATCTTTGAGATCTTCTCCATGAAGTGGAATAATAACCTCTTCTTCGCTTTCTTCATGAACTGGAACAATAACATCTTCTTCCGTTATTTCCTTTTTAAAATCATCCTTCATTTCTTCTTCAATTCTTATCTCTTCTTGTTCAGCGAATGTTAATTTTTCTTCCTTTTCAATGATTTTATCTGAATCATCATCACTTGGTCTGTTTAAATAGTCCATTGGATCAAATTCTTCAGTTCTATCAACAACAGAAACATAATCTATATGAGTTGGGTTTTCAATTTCCTTTAAAGATTTATTGATGTATTCCATATCTTTTTTGATTCCTTTAATAGATTCTCTAACAGATTTTGGTCTTTCTTCATTATAATAGAAATTATTTTTTCTAAGTTTACTGTTCACATCATTTGAACCTTGATAATAAGAGATTCCATCCATATTAGAAGTTTCTTCGATTTCTTGCTCTATAATCTCATTATCTTCAATAATCACTTCATTATCTTGGACAATATCTTCTTTGACTTCATTTTCTAATTCAATATTGTCCTCATTATTACCCTCATCAAGTTCATCGATTTCCAATACATCTTCAAGGAACTCTTCCATTGCTTTACTTACAATGTCAACAGCTTTTTCGTTGATTTCATCTTTACTCAAATCAGGTAATTCATCAGTGAATATATTTAATTCCTCTCCTTCAGTATAATCCCTTTTAGAAGTTGATTTTCCAATATCTTCATTATCTTCTTTAGGAACTGGCCTTTCCAAATCATCATAATTTCCTTTAGGAGTTGGTTTTTCAAGAGTTTCATCCGGTAAATTATCATTGAAAATATTCAATTCTTCATCGCCATAAACAATTTCAGCTTCGACAACAGAATCATCACTTGGAGCTGGTTTATATTGATAATCATCATCTTCGATTATTTCACCCTTAACAGTCTCAATTTCTTCTGTTTCAAGATGTGATTCACCACCAATAACATCTGAAATGATTGATTTTACAAAATTACTACCTTTAATATAATGATGTTTTTGAGCTTGTGGCTTTTCATCAACTTCAAATTCCTGTTCTTCTTGAACTTCATCCACTTTAAAATCGGAGCTAACCTTATCTTGTTCATCTAATACATGTTCATCATCATGGCCATGATCAACATAAATATAATCTTCTTCAGAACCTAAATCAACTTTATAATCATCACTATTATCAGATGTTTTAGAAGATTCAGTAATCTCTTCATCTAAATCATATCCATTAGAAGAATCTTCTTGAGTTTCATTAAACTCATCATCACTATGATCAACAACAATGAAATCATCAGATTCCAAATCCTCATGTTCCTCTTTAGCAGATACCTCTTCATCATTACTATGATCTACATAAATATAATCTTCTTCAGAACCTAAATCAACTTTATAATCATCACTATTATCAGATGTTTTAGAAGATTCAGTAATCTCTTCATCTAAATCATGTCCATTAGAAGAATCTTCTTGAGTTTCATTAAACTCATCATCACTATGATCAACAACAATAAAATCATCAGAATCCAAATCAACTTTATTACTAAATTTCGGTTTTTTGAAATTTGAATTAGTGCCTTTTTTCGGATTTAAATCCTTAGAATGTTTCTTAATAATTT
Organism: Methanobrevibacter sp.; assembly: GCF_050872065.1. Classification (GTDB taxonomy): domain Archaea; phylum Methanobacteriota; class Methanobacteria; order Methanobacteriales; family Methanobacteriaceae; genus Methanocatella. Next base: position 4,967 of record NZ_JBNMGD010000048.1, on the reverse strand, counting down.
TATCATTAGTAGTTTCATTAACTTTTGAATTAGAATCATCATTTACTTTAGAAAATATTTCCTCTGAATTTTTACTTAAATCTTTTTTGAATTTAGAAGATGAATGATTATCATCTTCAGATTTTTCATCAGAATTTAAAAATGATTTAAATTTATCAGAAAGTTTTTTAGAAATACTGTTTACTTCACCAGAATCTTCATGGTTTTCCTCGACTTTAGTAGTATTTTCTTCGGAAATTTCATCATCTGATTGTAAAGTTTTCTTATCATCATTTGCAGGTTCATCGATACCTAATTCAACATTAAAATCTTCTTCGATTTCATCATTCTGTTCGTGTTGTGTTTCAAATTTAATATCATGAGACACATCATCATTTGCTTCAAGTTCATCATCAGAAGATTCAACATTAACAAACTCAGAAGAAGTTTCATTTATTGGATTATCTTCGCTTAACTTATTTTGTGAGGATTCACCATCAGAATATTTAACATTAACAAATTCTGAAGGATTTTCATTTATTGTATTCTCTTCATTTAGTGTATTTTGTGAGGGTTCATCTTCAAAAAACTCAGATGGATCAATTGAACTTACATCAATTGGCTTTTCAAATATATCTCCATCATCAACCATTTCAACTTCGACAAAATCTGCTGGACCAATATCTTCAGCATTTATTTCAGTATTATTTTCTTGTTCTTCTCTAGCTTTCTTTTCAGCTTCTTCTTTTTCACGTGCAATACGTAATTCTTCAGCTTTTTTTTCTGCTTCCAATCTTCTTTTTTCAGCTAATTTTTTCTCTTCTTCAGACCTACGTTTTTCTTCCTCACGAGTTTGACGAATTGATTTTTGAACAAAATCCAATAGCTTTTTACGTCCTAAATCCCTATTTCTATACCAGTCAGTTGACCATAAATGATAAAGTTTCCATCCAAGACCTGTTAATACTTGTTCACGTAATCTATCTCTATCACGCGCTACTTTACTTGATGCATACATTTTACCATCAGTTGTAATTCCCAATATATATTTTCCAGGATTTTCATCATCAACAATAGCAAGGTCTACTCTAAATCCTGCACAGCCAATTTGTCTATCAACTGTATAACCATTTTCTTCTAAGAAACTAGCTATTGCATCTTCAAATGGTTCTTTCAAATAGGAATTTTGATTAACGGTTCCTAGTGTTAAGTTTTCAGCATATTCTAAAAATTCTTTAAGAGATTTTACACCATATGGTGGATTTGCTGTTAATTTCATATCATAAGCCTTAAAGTTTGAGAAAACAACACATTTCTCCCTTGCTCTTGTAATTAAAACATTAAGTCTTCTTTCACCACCATTTTGGTTTAAAGGACCAAAGTTAAGAGACATTTTTCTATCCTGGTCATAACCATAACCTACACTGATTAATATGACATCTCTTTCATCACCTTGTATTGTTTCAAGGTTTTTGACAAAGAATCTTTCATCTTTATTGTCAGAGAATAATGGTTCAAATTCAGGTCTTTCTTTACGTTTTGCTTCCAAAGCTTCTAGAATTGCATTTTTTTGAGCAACGGAAAATGTTCCAACACCTAAACTTTTTGTATCACCATATTTTTCAAAATGATTAAATATCTCTTCCACAACATCTTGAGCTTCTAAAGGATTAGCAGAAGATGAACCCCTATGATATGCAGTATTTGGATTATAGTGAAACTTCAAACCAAGTTCTGGATCATTATGTGAAGGTGAAGGGTAAACCAATAAATCATCATCATAAAACTCGCTGTTTGAAACTGCAATTAATGATTCATGACGGCTACGATAATGCCATTTAAGCATTTTAACCGGAAATGACAATTTACATAAATGTAAGATACTTTCCATATCTAATGAAGTTGCCTCCTCTTCATCACTTTCTGCATCGGACATTTGGTCGAAAAATGAAGTTGGAGGTAATTGCTGAGTATCTCCCATAACAACAGCAGTTTTCCCTCTCATAAATGCACCTAATGCATCTTCAGGTTTTACTTGACTTGCTTCATCAAAAATAACAACATCAAACTGTAGTTCCTCATTTGTTGGGTCTAAATATTGTGCGATTGATAAAGGAGACATCATAAAACAAGGTTTGATTTGCTTTATTAATCCACCAGTTTTTTCTAAGAGTTTTCTAACTGGCATGTGCCCACTTTTTCTTGTAAATTCTCCAGCTAATATTTTAGCCTGTGGATTTTCAGTTCCTCCAAAAATCTTTGGGATATTGCTGTTTAATTTATGATAAATCCTTTTACGGTTCAATATTAAAATTTGTTTATCCAAATCTTTAAATTCACGAATTCTATTTTCATGAAGTTCCCCTACAAATGTTGCAAGTTCATGATTTTCAACAAATAATATATTTAAAAGTGAATCTGCAAAGTTTCCATCAACTAATGCTCCAATATCTTCCTTTTTAATGTTTCTTTTCTCAATGGAATCTATGAACATTTTAGCATTAGAAGATTTAAGTGAATTTTTAGTATTTAAATATTGAGACCATAAATGAAGACTGGATAATTGCCCTCTCCAATTATATAACTGTTCTTTCCATGCTTCAAATGGAACATCCCCTGTTTCTCTTTTAAAGATTAATTTACTTCTTGGATTTAATTTGTCTTTAAGCTTTGATAATACACGAACAAATTCTTCACCAGCATCAATATAGTCTGCAAGATCTCTTTCAGGTTTAATATCGAATAAATCTTTACTCATTAATTCAATAGTATTCTCGGAAAATGTTCCTTCACGTACAAGTGCAGTAAATTCATGCATCCATCTTGCGATAGCTTTTAAATCATTAATGTTTGCATTTAAATGCCAGTATCCACCGAAATATTTTTGACCCAATGCATTATTATCTTCAATAACTTTTCTAATCTTAATTATTGCTTTTGCTTCTTGTAAATCTCTTATAATATCCTCAGCACTTCCTGATACAGGTACTGAATAAAATCTTTCAACAAGCTCGATATGCTGTTTGTTATTGAAAAATCTGAATTTTTTACTAGAAATATTTCTTAACTCATAGATTAATCTATCAATATCTGCTTGGAAAATACTTTGATTAAATTTATTTAAAGTTCCAGCATATTTTTGATATCTTTCCAACTCTTGGATTAATTTAAATGCATCATCATTGTTAGTATTCCATGCCCCTGATTTCAATATGCTTCCATCTATCAATTCTGCATTTTGGGATTTAATTATTTCAAAAGCTGAAAGAGAATTCTGGAATTCATTTAATGTATCTGGTTTTTTAATTCCATAAATATCATAAACCCTTCCACGTTCAACCAGGAAATTATCAAGAGCATATAATGAATCTCCAATTAACATTTCAATTTCTCTTAAATCTGCAGGAAGCAAACTTTTTGGAGCGCATTTACTCCAAGGATTTTCCTTAGAAATTGTTTGATATAATTCTGCTAGGTTTTCCAAAGCTAGTTTCATATCATCCAAATCTTTTAAAGTAATAGACTCAGGATCATCAAACCTAACCAAAGGCATTAACATATTTTTAGTTGCGAAATGATCATCTGCAGATTCTTTCATACCATATAACTGAAATGCAGATAAATTAACGGCAAATACCGGTTTGTGAATAATTTGAGAATAATCATCAAGCTGCCTACGTAAATTCTCCAATTTACGAGTAGTTTGATCAATGTTTAATGGTTCCTGAGACCTTACATTAGTAGCTTTTTGTAAATCCTTGAGGAATTTTCTCCTTCTTGTTTTATGTGAATGCAATTCAAGAACAAATTTACCGAGACCAACTGCAGTTAATCTATCTTTTACAACATCAAGTGCTGCCATTTTTTCCGATACAAATAAAACTGATTTACCTTCAGCAAGCAATTCAGCAATTAGATTTACAATAGTCTGTGATTTACCTGTTCCAGGAGGCCCTTCCACAACAAGATTACGTCCAGCCTTAACGTCTTGAATAGCTGCAATTTGAGATGAATCAGCATCCAAAACCTGATACATATTTTGATATTCTAACCTTGAATCAATATCTTCTTCCCTAAATGCATCATGATCATTTTTAGCAGGATTAAAAATAGCCTGGATTAATTCGTTTTTGGTTAAATCTACATTGTCTTCCCAAGCTTCCGGATTTAAATCATTGTACATTACAAATTTTGTAAAACTAAAGAAACCTAAAGCTACATTATTATTAACTGTCCATCCATCCATTCTACTAACAGAACGACGAACACTAGCAATATAATGGTCAATTACTTCACCATATCTCTTAAATTCAAAATCAGGAAAATCAATACCTGCCTCTAATAATTTAGCTTTAAGTGAAATATTAGTTTGAATATCTTCTCCAGTCCATTCAAGATTAAATGATTCACCAACCTTTTTCCTTTCCATTACAACCGGAATTAACACTAAAGGAGCTTTATTTCTTTGTTTTGGTTTTGATTTATCAACCCATTCAAGAAAACCAATAGCTAAATACAAAATATTATAACCTTGCTCTTGAAGCATTGTTTTTGCTTGATTATTTATGTAATATAATCTTTTTTGGAGTTCTTTTGGAGTTAAATCAGTAGCTAACTTCTTATCTCCTTCTGAAAATTTTGAAAAATCAAATGGAATATGATCCCATACAGATGACTTATCCTCTTCTTTTTTATCCTTTTTATTAGCCACAAAATACATTTTATTATCTTGAAGAACTAATGTTTGAAAAAGATTTGAAGGAGTCTGATTTACTATAGTGAGGGTTTTTGCTCTTGATTTAAAATTAAGAAGCTGATTTTTTAAAGTTAAATCTAATAATTCTTTACGTAAGTTTTTAAATTCCTTTTCGATTGTATTAGATGATTTGTTTAACATGATGACCCTTTGTAGTGTTTAAAAAATTAAGAAATACATTATATAGATATACTAATATTAATTAATAAAAGTTTCTAAACAACTATTAGAT
>NZ_JBNMGD010000009.1:0-38707 GCF_050872065.1 Methanobrevibacter sp. | reverse complement strand
TTTATGTATTCTATAATTAAAATATTTTATTTCTTTTCATTATAACTTAAAAAAGAGTTTATTGAGTGTTTTCGAAAACACTCATTGCTTTAATAATTTTTAAGTCATCCAATGGTTTAGCTTGTAATTGTAATCCTACTGGAATACCATCAACTTCACCTGCTGGTATGCTTGCTGCTGGAATACCTGCTAAGTTAGCTATTACAGTTAAAACATCGTAAGCATACATTTCCATTGGGTCTAGTTCAGCTCCAATTTCGTGAGGAAGTTTAGGTACGGTTGGTCCTACAATTAAGTCTACATTTTCAAGCATTGAGGTGATTTCAGATCTGATTACAGATCTTGCTTTTAATGCTTGTTTGTAGTATTTACCACTAAATTCAGCTTCTGCAATATGTGAACCTATTTTGATTCTTCTAAGTACTTCGTCTCCACATACTTCTTCGATTCTAGAACCGTATTTTCTTCCATCGTATTTTCTTGTTGCAGAGAAGAATTCTACATAGTTAATTAAGTAATATGTTGGTAAGCATAAGTCAATATAATCAAAGCTTACTTCTACAAGTTCAGCACCAGCTTCAACTAATTTATTTATAGCTTGGTTTACAGTTTTGTTAATTTCATCATCAGTTACATCGATGAATTCTTTACATACTGCAATTTTCATGCCTTCTAAGCTAGTGTCATCTAGTACGCTTGTAAAGTCTGGTTTATCCCAGTTTAATGTGGTACATTCAGTTTCATCGTATTTTGCAATAGTGTTCAATGCAAGTGCAATACCACTTACATCATTTGAAAGAGGTCCAATTTGATCTAGACTCATAGATAAGTCAAGTAATCCTTGTCTTGAAACTGCACCATAAGTTGGTTTAAATCCAACTACACCACAATGGGATGCTGGGTTTCTAATAGATCCACCGGTATCTGATCCAATTGAAATATCACACATTTCACCTGCAATTGCAGCTGCACATCCTCCAGATGAACCTCCAGGAATTCTACCCATAGCTGCAGGGTTTTGTGTAGGTCCGTAATATGAAGTTTCAGTTGAACTTCCTGCTGCAAATTCATCCATATTGAGTATTCCGATGATGATTCCATCTTCATCTAAAATTTCATTAACAACAGTTGCATTGTAACTTCCAATATAGTCTTCTAAAGTTTTTGAAGCTGCTGAAATAATCAAATCTTCAACATTGATGTTTGCTTTAATACCAAATACTAATCCAGCTAAAGCACCAACATCTTCTCCGTTAGCTATTTTTGTGTCAATAGCTTCTGCTTGTTTTAATGCATTTTCATAGTTTAATTCAATAAATGCATTAATGCTTTCATTATTTTCATCAATAATCTTAATGAAGCTTTCAACATTTTCTTTAGCTGTTATTTCACCACTTTTAATGGAGTTTAACTTTTCAATAACATTCATTAAAACACCTGAATAATCGTAATTTATAATATTATTATTTTATTTTTTAATGTTTATAAACTTGTTTTTTTTAAATAATTTTAAATATTATTTTTTATCTATAATTAATCATGAAAAAAGCTGTTGTATTTGATAACTCAGGAACATTAATAGAAAGGTATAGAGTTATTAAAGATGTTTTAAATGGTAATTTATTTACTGACATTAATTCATTGGAACTAATTGATGCAGCTGATGCATTGGCGTTAGTTGTACTTCAATTTAATACAAATAAATTATTGAAATTGGACCAAAATACCTTAATTTCTGATGTTATTAAAGAGTATGGCATTGATTTTGATATTAGTTTTTCAACAAATTCTGTTTCTAAAGCTGAAGTTAAACAAATAATTGATAATGAAACATCAGCTACCATATCCGATATTACAGATGGTTTTGGTATTTTAAATGAGAAGGTTCCGATGATGGAATTGTGCAATGGTTCTGCATTAATTGTTGATATGGATTCAGGTGCTATTGCATACACTATAACATCTGCTGGTAAACTTTTCCCTAAAGTTTTTGAAACTGTTGAAACTTTAAAATCACGTGGAATCGAAATATTCATTGCTTCAGGTGATAGAAAAGGAGCTATTGATAGATTGGCAAATATGCTTGATATTCCGCTAGAAAATGCCTTTGGAACCGTTTCAACAAGAGGCAAATGTGAAATTATATCTATTTTAAAAGAGGGAGGATATAAAGTCATGATGGTTGGAGATGGAATTAATGATTTACTGGCTTTTAAAAATGCGGATGTTAGTGTATTAACTATAGAACAAGAGGAAGAAGTATCTCCTAAAATGATGGATAAAACAGATTATGTCATTAGGGATATTTTTGAAGTCACCTCGATTGATTTTTGATTATTATTTTTTTAGTGTTTTAACTTATACTTCATAACTTATAAGTTATAACTAATAACTTATAAAAAAATAATGTTTATAGATTATCAATGACTTTTTTGCTCTTTAAAACATTGTTAAAGTTATTTAACTCGATGATTGCGGTATCTATCTTCTTAAGTAAGTTTAAATCAAGTGTACCTTCACCTAATGTGATATGCTGGTCTTTAACTCCGTTATTATCATTTAAATGACAGTAGCTTATGTTCTTTAGACTTAACATCTCTTTCAGGTTTCCACATGTGTTTCCATGTCCTGTATCAATTGTCAAGCTACATCCTGTTTCTTCTTGAATCATCTCGATTTCTTCAACTTTATTTGCAAGGAATTTGCCTCGAACTGGCATATTCTCAACGGAAACCTCAACATTAGTATTGTCCATAATTTGACCAATGCTTTCAGCTGCGAGTTCAAGGGCATGTTTTCTGAGGCGTGGCTCATTACGTCCAATTATTCCTGGATGGATTGTTATGGTGTTTGCATTAATGCTTTCTGCATATTGACCACATTGAATCATCTGCTTCACGCTTTCATTTCTTATTCCTTTGTTTAAACTCGCAATATTAATGTCTACCGTTGCAGCATGGATTCTAATGTCTATTCCACAATCTTTAAATTCTCCATTGTCCTTTATAAAGAAAGGATCTTCCCCGAGAATCTCAATTATTTCAAAGCCATGTTGTTTTGCAATTTCTATTATTTTGTTGTTGTCTTCCATAAACAGTGCGAGAGTTGTGAAACCTATCTTCATATTACTTATATATGAGTTTTTATCATATAATAAATGTTTACATATATCAAATTTTTACATATGGTGAAATATGGCGGATAAAGAAATTGATGATAAGTTAATTAAACATTATTCTAATGGCTTGGTTCGTAATATAGTCCTTTGGATTATTTCGAAAGAAAAGATCCACGGCTATGGGATAATGAAGAGATTAGATGAGTTTTTTGATTTTAGAGATATTGATTTTGAAATTAAAAATAAGTCAAGTAAAATCTATCCCATTTTGAGGGAAATGGAAGATAACCTGCTTATAGTTGGAGAATGGGACATTAATGAAAACAATAAAAGAGTTAAATATTACTCCATTACTGATAATGGATTATTAATTTTAGATAAACTCCGTTGTTTCATTGGTCTTATGTCCAATAATCCAGCATGGATAGATTTTTATAGTGATATGGGGGTTGAAATTAATGAAAAATGCAATTGAAACTAGAAATCTTACTAAGGTTTACGGAAACTTCACTGCAGTTAACTCTCTTAATTTAGAGATTCCAGATAAGAGTATTTTTGGAATGTTGGGTCCGAATGGAGCTGGAAAAACAACAACAATTAAAATGCTTACTTGTTTAATACAGCCAACTTCAGGTCAGGCTATCGTTGGGGGATATGATGTAGAAAAAAATCCTGATGAGGTTAGAAATCTTTTGGGTATGGTTCCTCAGCAAGTTAGTTTATACAAGGATTTGACAGTTATGGAAAATTCACAGATGTGTGCAGATTATTATGGAATTCCATCTGATGAGAGAGATTCTCGTATTGAGGATTTAATGGAATTGGTGGACATTAAATATGCTAAGGATAAACGTGTAGGCCAGCTTTCCGGTGGTCAAAAACAAAAAGCATCTCTTGTTGCCAGTTTAGTTCACAGACCGGATATTTTGTTTTTAGATGAACCTACTATTGGTCTTGACCCTACCACCAAACGTACACTATGGGATTTGATTCGTGATTTAAACGATGATGGCCATACAATAATTCTATGTTCACATGACATGCATGAGGTTGATATGCTTTGTGATAATGTTGGAATTATTAATACAGGTAATCTTGTGGCTTATGATACTCCTCAAGGTCTTAAGGATTCTCTTTTAGAAGCTAACAAAAAAGAAATGATGGAAGCTTTAGGAAAGATTTCAGATGAAACCAAGGTATCAACTTCCACTAAAGAAGATATTGAAAATCTTGCCTTGAGAAAAATGTCTATTCTTTTAAAAAATCAGAATGAAAAAATTATTGAGGCAATCAAATCATCTGGTAGTGTAAAAAGTATTGAAATTGCTCGTAATGGTCGTATTAATTTAAGAATTGATAGTTATGATGATATGGCTGTTCAAAATGTTTTAAATGATATTAATTCTTTTGGTGGAGTAATAAAATCTATTTATACAGAAGAACCTTCACTTGAAGACGTGTTTATCAAATCAACCGCTGAGGTGGATGGAAATGATAGAGTTTAGAAAATTTTGGTGGATGATTAAAAAGGAATTACTCAGCCTTAAAAGACATCCTGGAAGATTGGTTTCTATAATCGCATTTCCTATAATCATGATTTTACTTTTTGGTTATGGGATGGGTGGAGAAATGACAGATTTACCAATTGTTGTTGTTTCTCAAAGTCATGGAGATTTAACAGATTTAACATTAGATACAATTAAAACAACTGAGACTTATAAGGTTGTTGAGGTTATAGATGATTTGGATGAGGGTAAAGAGCGTGTTGACTCTGGTGAAGTCAAGGCAGCTATTATCCTGCCATCGGATTATGATGATGATTCAGGACAGCAAAAATCGGTTACTTTGTATTTGGATTCTTCTGATCAAATGGCGTCTCAAGCTTTAGATTCATCAACACAAGTTATATTCAATAGATTATCAAATATGGTGGCTTCTCAGACCAGTGTTGAAAATAAAGATGCTAACATCACTCCATCAATATCATATTCACTCAATAACTTCAAAGATGATATTAGCTTACACATTAACAGAATTTATGGGAATATCAAGTATATTGACTTTTTAGTTCCTGCAATTTTAGGTATGACTGTAATGATGAGTTGTATGATGGGGATGGGCGCAACAATTGCCGGTGAACGTGAAACAGGTGAACTTGCAAGATTGTTCATGACTCCGACTTCTGTTTCAACTGTAATTGGTGGTAAAATTTCTGCTAAGCTTTTAATTGAATTAGTGAGAGCATTGATATTAATTGCCATGGCGGTATTGCTTTTCCATGTCAGTATTAAAGGTGGCATACTTCAAACATTCATTGTCCTTGTAATTGGAGCATTGTGTTTTGTTGGATTCGGAATGATGTTGTCTGCAAGAACAGCTACTCAAGAGGACTACACTCAATTGGTCATGCCGTTTTCAATGCCTATGATGTTTGTATCCGGTGTATTTTATCCAATTGAAACAATGCCATGGATTTTACAAAAAATTGCATATGTATTCCCATTGACTTATTTAAATGATGCAATGAGGGGAATTATGCTTAAAGGTCAAACTTTAGGTGATGTGTGGTTGGATTTGGCTGTTCTTTTAGGATTTACAGTATTGTTCTTTATAATTGGTGTAAAAAGATTTAATAGGGATGTATAGGAGGTTTATGATGTATAAAAAGTTATTAGTAGGTATTATTGTTTGTATTTTATTTGTTTCTCCAATTGCTGCTGAAAATTGGAATTCGTTTGGTGGTGGAGTTGATCACAATGCATTCAGGGAAGAAAGCCCAGATTTTGTAACCAATCTTTGGACTTTCAACATGGAATCTCCTGTCCATTCTTCACCTGCGATTTATAAAGATTTTCTTTATGTAGTTTCTACACAGGGTATTTTAAAAGCTATTGATATGGAAACTGGTGAAGAAGACTGGGATATGGATCTTGGAGCTAAAACTAATTCATCTCCAGTAATTAATTCAAATAAATTATTCATTGGAACTGAAGATGGTATTAAGGCGATTAATTTGAATAATCATAAGGAAATATGGGATTATGATTGTGATAATGTTGAATCCACTCCAGTTATTTATAAAGATGTAGTTTACTTTGGAAGCAATGATGGTCATTTATATGGGCTTGATGAGGATAATGGAAAAGTTGTATTCAATAAGAAATTGGATGGTGAGCTTAAATCATCTCCAATTGTAGTCGATGATACAATTTATATAGGATCTACAAATTGCAAATTCTATAGTATTGGAACAGACAAGGATAAAAATTGGGAATTCACCACAGGTGATGAGGTATTGTCCTCACCTAGTTTCATTAATGATACAATTGTTTTTGGTTCAAACGACGGTAACGTTTATTGTTTGAATGAATCTGATGGTGCTTTAAATTGGAAGGTTGATTTAAATAATAAAGTCATATCCTCACCTACCATTGATGAACATGATAATAATATTTTTATAGGTTCCGATGAAGGTAACTTAACCTGTTTGGATAATCGTGACGGTACAATAAAGTGGAGCCATTCTGTTGGTGGCGAAATTCAAACAACTCCTGCAATTAAAGACGATTTAGTTGTATTCGGATCCTGTAATGGTAATCTGTATGTCTTAAATAAATATACTGGTGGTGAGGAATTCACTTATAATCCTGGAACAGTTTTGTTTAATACAGCTATTACATCTTCACCGGTCATTAATGGGAATAGTTTAATTTTTGGTGATGATTCAGGTAATATTTACTCTTTAAACATTGATAAATATGAAGTACCAGGCTCAACACAGATGTATCTTTCCATTGCTGTTTTAATAGTAGTTATTATTGTAACTATTGTTGTTGTTCGTAAAGTTAAAGGTAGAAAATGATTTCTATCTTTCTTTATGAAAAATTTATAAATATTAAATCTTAAACCTTTTAATCAATAGGGGTTAGCATTAATGCAAAATATCGAAATTTTAAAAAAAGAAAATATGAATCTCGCTGATAAAATTTATATCTTTGATACTACATTGAGGGATGGTGAACAAACTCCAGGCGTTTCTCTAACAGTTGATGAAAAAATTCAAATTGCACAAAAACTTAACAATTTGGGTGTGGATAAGATTGAAGTTGGCTTTCCAGCTTCATCTCCGGGGGAAATGGAATCAGCAAAAAGAATTAAAGGTAAAGAATTAGATTCAACATTGGTTGGTTTGGCTCGTTCATTGTCTAATGATATTGATGCGGTCATTGATGCTGATTTAGAGTATATTCATACATTTATTGGTACTTCCCCATTACACCGTGATTATAAACTTAAAAAATCTAAGGAAGATATAATTCAATCAGCCGTATCCTCTGTTGAATATGCAAAAGATCATGGTTTAACTGTTGAATTTTCAGCTGAAGATGCAACAAGAACGGAAAGAGACTATCTATTTAGAATATTCGATGAGGTTATTGATGCTGGAGCGGATTTTTTAGATATTCCAGATACTGTAGGAATTTTGACTCCTATTAGTACTCGTGAATTAATCACTGATATTAAAAATAATTTTAAAGTTCCTATTAGTGTACACTTCCATAATGATTTTGGACTTGCCACTGCTAATACATTAACTGCTATAGAATGTGGAGCTAATCAGGCTCATGTAACAATTAATGGGCTAGGTGAGAGAACTGGTAATTGTTCATTGGAAGAATTAGTAATGGCCCTTAAATCTGCTTATAAAATTGATTTAGGATTAGATACTACTAGATTATACAGTTTATCTAATTTGGTTGGTCGTTTAACAGGGGTTAAAATGCCTGTCAATAAACCGATTGTTGGAGATAATGCATTTGCTCATGAATCCGGAATTCATGTTCATGGAATTTTAAATAATGCTTCTACTTATGAGCCGATGTCTCCTGAAATGGTTGGTCACTCAAGAAGAATTGTTTTAGGCAAACATACTGGTGCTAATGCAGTTAAAGCTAAATTAAAAGAACATCACATTGATTTAGATGAAAAACAGTTTGATAAGGTATTCAATAATATTAAATCATTAGGTGATAGTGGTAAATGTGTTACAGATGATGATTTAATAGCTATTGCTATTACTGAACTTTCTTCAGCACGTGAAACTCCAATTGTTATTAAAGGGTTGAGTATTTCAATGGATGCTAATGTTTCTCCTACAGCTACCGTTAAATTAGAAATTGATGGTGTTGAAAAGGAAACTGCAAGTACTGGTGTTGGGCCTGTTGATGCAGCTTTAAATGCTATTCGTGAGTTAATTCAAGATACGATGGATATTGAATTAGAAGAATATAATCTAGAAGCTATTACTGGTGGTACTGATGCATTAGCTGAAGTGTTTGTTATAAGTTCGGATTCAGATGGTAATAAGTCAACTGGACGTTCAACCAGTCAGGATACTGTGATGGCAAGTATATTGGCCGTTTTAGATTCAATTAATAAATTATTGTTAATTAAAAGGTCAAGTTTATAATTTTCTTTTTTTATTATTTTTAATATATCCTAATTTTTTGATTTCGAATATTTCCTATTGATTTTTTTGAGTTTTTTTGGTGATTGTTGTATAAGGGAAATTAATATATATTATTTTTCACTTATGTATTATCATAAAAAAATATATTTCAATAATATAATGTTATTTTTTTTCTTTTTATTGAAAATTGTTTTTTTTTTAATATATTTATTAATTTTTAATAAAAAGTTTTTTTTAGAGTATGTCGAACGATTAGAAAAATAATGGGATGAGGTCATGTTTTTTAATAAATATTGTAAAATTTTGATTCTTGTTTTGTTAGCATTTTTGTCTGTAGGTGCTGTTTCAGCAAACGACAGTGAAATAAGTGAGTTAATCAGTAATTCTACTGATTCAATATCAATAGATGATAGTGTAAATGAAGATACAGTTTTAGATTCTCCTTCTATAGTAAGTAATGATGTTCCATCTTTGAGAAGTGGTTCTGGAAATGCAATATATGTAGATGCTAATGCAAGTACTGGTGGAGATGGTTCAAGTACTAATCCATACAAGATTTGTCATCAGCGTTAGGTAGTTCAGCTGATGGTGATTCAATTTACATTTTACCTGGAATCTACAACGGTACAAACAATGTTAATTTAACAATTTCACAAAGTAATTTAATGATTATAGGTACTGGTTCTGGTGTTATTTTCGATGGTGAAAACACTAATAGAATATTTAACATAATTGGTTCAAATGTAACTATACAAGGAATAACATTTAAAAACGCAAAAACAGATGATAATGGAGGCGCAATACACACTAGTCAAGGCGCGAATATAATAAATTCTAGCTTTGAAAACTGCCAAGCATATGATGGTGGTGCTATTTATTCTCCTAATGGGGATTTGAATGTTGTTGGTTCTCATTTTGTGAATAACTCTGCTAAGTATGGTGGTGTTATTTATTCTGATATTGGGGATTTGAATGTTGTTGGTTCTCATTTTGTGAATAACTCTGCTAAGTATTATGGTGGTGTTATTTATTCTTATAGTGGGCTTGTGAATGTTGTTGGTTCTCATTTTGTGAATAACTCTGCTGATTATGGTGGTGCTATTTCTTCTCCTAATGTGAATGTTGTTGGTTCTCATTTTGTGAATAACTCTGCTACTGGTGATGGTGCTGCTATTTATTCTAATAATGGGGTGAATGTGAATGTTACTAATTCCTCTTTTGTGAATAACTCTGCTACTGGTGATGGTGGTGCTATTTGTACTTATAGTGGGCTTGTGAATGTTGTTGGTTCTCATTTTGTGAATAACTCTGCTAGTTATGGTGGTGGTGCTATTTCTTCTAATAATGGGGATTTGAATGTTGTTGGTTCTCATTTTGTGAATAACTCTGCTACTGGTAAGGGTGGTGCTATTCATTTTCATTATAATGGGGGGAATGTGAATGTTACTAATTCCTCTTTTGTGAATAACTCTGCTAAGTATGGTGGTGCTATTTATTCTTATATTGGGGATGTGAATGTTGCTAATTCTTCTTTTGTGGATACTATTGCTATTGTTTATGGTGGTGCTATTTATTCTAATCAGGGGAATGTGAATACTGTTAATTCAACTTTTATTAATGATACTTCTTCTCTTAGGGATGGTGCTATTTATTCAGGAACTGGTAATGTGAATAATAGTGGTTCAATTTTTATTGAGAGTAATCTTACATTGGTTGTAGATCCGGTGAATTCTATTGTTTCTCCAGGTGATCAAATTAGTTTCACAGTCACTGTTACTAATCCTAGACCTAAAAATAATGTAACTGATGTATTTGTTATATTAAATATACCAAATGGTCTTACTTATGATCATTTCACTGGTGATAATTGGACTAGAAACGGTAATAGGTTTGTTTATAATGGTAATTTAATTCCTAAGGAATCAGTTAATTTCACTATTGTTTTCAATACTACTAATAAAGGTGTTTTTGCTTTAGAGACAATTGCTGGATCCAACCAGGTTCATAATGTGACTAATATTAATAATGTGAATGTCACTGAAAATAAAACAAACGACACTAATAACACAAACAACACTGATAACTCAGATAAAGTAAACAATACTGATGACTCAGATAAGGTAAACAATACTGACAAATCAGATAAAGTAAACGAAATAAGTACAAGTAAATCAATTAATAATGGTGGAATTGTTAATACTGATTTGGCTACAGGAAATACTTTGGTTGTCTTGTTAGCTTGCTTATTGATGATTTTAGTACCATTTAGAAAACGTAAATATTAAAAGAATTAGTTTTCTAAAAGAGATAATTCTTTTAGAGAATTAATTTTTTCTTTTCTTTTTTTATAAAATAAAAAGATTTTAAATAGTGATGTGTCGGTTTTTTATTTAATTTTTTTTAAGATATTTTTTTCGAATAGGTATTTGGCAAGTAAAATGTTTGAAGTACCTTTGCCGCATGCTTTGACTTTTCCCTTCACAATAGCTTTTAGAATGCTGTCAATATCTTTTTCACAGTCGATTAGACTATAGCAATCCCCAACAAATTTCCAGTAATGGGAGTCACTTGCACCTAATGGGGGTATATTTTTTTTAATTGACAATTTTTTTGCTTTGGAATTACAATATCCAACAATGAATCTTGCATTTTTTATTTCAATTGCATCAATTTTTAAATTTTCATTGTCATCTTCACAAAATAGTCCGTGTCTATAGAAGCAGTAAGGATGGGGGATAATTGCAAGACCACCTAAATCATGGATTCTGTCTATTGTTTCTTGAGGTGATAAGTCTTTAGGTATCTTTTCCTCGCACCCAAAACCAAGAATATGACCTTGTGTTGAAGAAATTTCTATAGATGGAATAGCAAGTATATCTGTATTTCTAGTTTTTTTTAAAACTTCGCTGGTTCCATCTACTGTATTATGATCGGATATGGCTATGATGTCTATATTTTCTTTTTTTGCTTTTTTTAAGATATCCTCAATTTTTGAATTGGAGTCATGTGAATATTCACTATGAATATGTGAATCCATTTTTAGCATTTTTATCAACCTAATATTGTTTTTATTAAACCGACGGTACCGGTCATCATTACGTCTCCACCTGGAGCTGCATGATGCCAGTCAAGATTTGTTTTTTCAATGAGTTCTCTTTTTGGTCCACTTACAATTACTTTTTCTATTTTGGATATTGGATTTAAAACATGGGCTCCATGACCATGATCTTCGTAAACTTCTTTGTTTGTGATTGTACCTTCTGCAAGTCTTTTAATATACCTTTCAAGTGATTCCCCGGTCAAACTGGATGTGTGATGTTCAAAAACACCTTGAATTTTACCGTTTTCTATACTTGCCGCTGTTGTATGTCCGTTTCCTATATCAATTACAATATAACTGTTTAATTTTTCAGCAAGTTCGTCAAAGCACATTCCAGCGATTGAAGCGAATTTTGTATCCATCACTAATGGGATTTCGTCTATTCCTTCACTTTTAACAATTCTTCTAACAGCGTTCATTCTTGTATAATATTCAGGTAAATCATCGGTAAATCCAAATTCCAATGGGGATATTGGTTTTGATATTTTTTCTCTTATTTTTTCAAATCTAAAGTCCCTATCGCCCATATTTTCATTGTATCCGTGGTCTTGGACTGCAATTGCGATTTTATCAAAATCAAATTCTAAATCATATCCTAGTAAAAATTCGGATAATTTAGTTAGGTCTATATCGCCCATTTTGATTTTTGTATAATCATTGTAATCTTTTGATTCATCAGTTATTTCGATTCCAAATGATTCCACTTGTTCTAGGTTATCACGAATTGTTTTAGCGCATATTGGTTCCATTACTACATTGTATCCTTTGTCAATGTGTTCTAGAATAGTATTTTTTATTTTTCCTCCACCCATTATTTCTCCTTCGAAGTAAATGTCATTTTCTATTTCTCTTATTTGTTGGGAGATAAGTAAATGAGGGGATGGTAAAACTAGTTTAATGGAGTTTTCTAGTTCTTTTTCGGTATTATAAATCATTATGTCTTGTGTTCCTGTCCCAATATCAATAGCTAAAATTCTCATGATTTTTTATTGTTTTTTATATTATTAATAATTAAAGTGTACATTTTAGTACAGTAAAGGTTTAAATAGTACAATGTACAACTATTATTATGGATTACAAAATTACATTAAATTCAAATGAAGTGCCAAAGGAATGGTACAATATTAACGCTGATTTGCCTGTTGAACTTCCAATGCCTAAAAATAGTGAGGGAAAAGATCAAATCACTTCTCTTCAAAAGGCATTTACAAAGGCCGGTTTAGAGCAAGAATTCTCAACGGAACGTTACATTAAAATTCCAAATGAAGTTAGAAAGCTCTACATGCAAATGGGAAGGCCATCTCCTTTATTTAGAGCAACAAAACTTGAGGAATACTTGGGCACTCCTGCAAAAATCTATTATAAACGTGAAGATACTTCCCCTACGGGTTCTCATAAGTTGAATTCTGCAATTCCTCAGGCATATTTCGCTAAAAAAGAAGGTATTGAAAGATTAACCACTGAAACAGGTGCCGGCCAATGGGGTACTGCTCTGTCTCTTGCATGTAATTTACTTGATTTAGAGTGTACAGTGTATATGGTTAAGGTATCATTCAAGCAAAAACCCGATAGAAAAAACATCATGAATATCTATAATGGTAATGTATTTGCATCTCCAAGTGAAAATACTAAAATTGGCCGTGAAATTCTAGCTAAAAATCCAGATCACCCTGGATCTTTAGGTGTAGCTATTTCTGAAGCTATGGAAGAAGCTTTAGATAATGATAACGTGAAATATACTTTAGGAAGCGTATTAAATCATGTAATGTTACATCAAACTATCATAGGTCAGGAATTGAAAAAGCAATTAGAGATTGCTGGTGAAGAGCCGGATGTTATGATTGCTTGTGCAGGTGGTGGAAGTAACCTTGCAGGATCATTCTTCCCATTTATTAAAGATAAGATTAATGGCAAATCTGATACTCAATTTATTGCTGTTGAACCAAGTGCTTGTCCTACATTGACTAAAGGAAGTTATGAATATGATTTTGGTGATGTAAATGGATTCACTCCATTACTTAAAATGTTTACTTTAGGTCATGATTTTGTTGCACCTTCAGTACACGCTGGTGGATTGAGATACCATGGTATGTCTCCACAAGTCTCCCTTTTAACTAAAGAGGGTTATATCGAGCCTAGATCTGCTCATCAAAGAGATGTATTTGAGGCTGGAATTACATTTGCCCGTAATGAAGGTATATTGCCAGCTCCTGAGACAACTCATGCTATTAAAGTTGCTATTGATGAAGCATTGAAATGTAAACAAACAGGAGAAGAAAAAACTATTGTCATGAACTTCTCAGGACATGGAATGTTGGATTTAAAAGGATACAGAAGTTATTTCGAGGGCAATATGTCTAATTCTAAATAATTTCTTTTCTTTTTTTAAATTTTTTTACTATTATAAGTTATAACTTATCATTTTATTCAGGTTATAACTTATAACTGTTAACAAATAACTAATAACTTATTTGTGAAAACAAATACTTTATAAGATAGAAGTTATAAAATATAACTTATTTGTTAAAAGTTAGTTATGATAAGTTATCTCTTAAAACTTATTTTTTATAACTTAGACGTTTTAACTTAAAACTTAATCCTTATCCCTTAGAAGTTAAAACTAATAAGTTATTCCTTTTAAGTTTTACCTGAAAAGATATAACTTAATTCTTTTAACTTATACTGAATAACTTAACAGTTATTCTTTAAACCCTTTAATTTTTAAGTTATTAGTAATAACTTCTAACTTAAAACTTATCACAAATAGGAGAATTCTTTAAATGAGTGAGATAATTGCAGTGATGAATCAAAAGGGGGGTTGTGGTAAGACAACTACTGTTGTTAATACTGCAACATCTCTAGCAGTAATGGGAAAATCTGTTTTAGTAGTAGATATGGATCCTCAAGCTAATGCTACAACTAGTTTTGGGATTGATAAAACTAAATTAGAAAATACAATATATGATGCTCTTATAGGGGATATTAGTGTTAAAAAAGCGACAATTCCTACGTTTATTAAAAATTTGTTTATTATCCCGAGTAATATATCTCTTAGTGGGGCAGGTATGGAGCTTTCCAGGCGTGAAAATTACCATATTGTTTTACAGGAAACTCTTAAAGATGTTGTACCATTATTTGATTACATTTTCATTGATTTACCTCCTTCCTTAGGTGTCATAACTGTCAATGCATTAGTAGCTTCAGATAGTGTTTTAATACCTATCCAAGCTGAATATTATGCCCTTGAAGGAGTGGCTGATTTGATTAATACAATTAGATTAGTTGAAAAAAGACTTAGAAGTCCAACTCCAATAAAAGGAATTCTCCTCACTCTATTTGATAAAAGAACTAGACTTAGTAAAGATGTTCATAATGAACTTAAAAGCTATTTCGGCGGAACAAATTTACTCTTTAAAACAATCATTCCAAGAAATATAAGATTGGCTGAAGCTCCTAGTTTCGGTAAACCTTGTTTAATCTATGATCCAGATAGTACTGGTACTAAAGCTTATTTAAAATTGGCAGATGAAATCATTCAAAGAGATGAAAATGTTCAATTAAATATAGCTAAAACTAATATGGATAGAATTAAAAAAAATTCTGAAGTTGCTGGGGGTAAATAATGGCTAAGAAAGGACTTGGTAAAGGTTTGGATTCCTTAATTCCAGATTTTTATAATGAAGATTTTGATAGTAATTCCACTAAATCTCTTGAGGATTTGATGAATGAAGCTGAAACCAGTGATGATGTTAAAGAAGAAGATGTTGTTCCTAAAGAAGAATCTTTTGATGAGATTGATACTATCTCTGAAGAGGATGAAAATTCTGAAGACGAAGAATCTGTTGAAGTTTCTGATGATAATGAAACTAAAACAAATATATTCGAACAGATAGAAGAAGAAAACAATAATCAAGAAGATTCTATTGATTCCATTGAGGAAGAGACTGAAGAAGAAGTCCAAGTGGATACTGAAGAAGAATCTGAAGTAGTATATAGTGTACAAAGTACTGAAAGTGCACCCGCACAACTGGAAATAATTCAGGAACATGTAGATGAAGTTAAAGAAATCGTTGATAAAAATCCTAGGATTACTTTATGGTCTTCAAGATCTTCGGCTGTTTTCAGATATTTAAGAAAAACTGAACCTGAGTTTAGTATTTCAAAAGAAGCTTCTAGCTTAATTGAAGAAGCTGTTGCTAAAAAATACCCTGAAATATGGGCATTATTTGACGAGTATTAATTATTTTTCATGTAAAATCATACTTAGTATATTTTATTTATTCTATTTACATTTGAATTAATACTGAGTATATTTTATTAAAATTATATTATGAGAAAATTTTATCTATTATTATACTATTTTTAGACTCATTTATTTTTAATTAAATCTTTTTAATAATGGAATTAATCAATAAAAACTTTAAAAATTAAAAATAGTTTGATATTCTCCCTTGATCTTAATGTATGGCTCTGCTCTATCAACTACAACCCCTAATTTTCGAAGCTGTTCTTTATTGGAGAATGGTTTTATTTTTCTAATAGATACAATTTTATGTGCAGATTTCACTCCGATTCCTGGAACTCTAATAAGCTCCCTGACAGGTGCACTATTTATTTCTACTGGAAATATATTCATGTTTTTTGCAGCTAAAATCTTTGGATCTTGTGTAAGAGATAACTTATCATTTTCATCAAATATCAATTCCTTAACATTATAATGATAAGTATTAATCAAACTATCTGCATTATACAACTTAGCTGTCCTATCTGTTGAGCATGCTTCTTTATTTTTAAATTCTGTATCTTCTATTGGAGTAAATGCTGAAAAATATGTTCTTTTTAAATCTGATTTTTTGTATATTTTCTCCATTCTACTTAGTATTTCTTTATCAGTTTCGTTGTTTGCTCCAATAATTAATTGTGTTGTATGGGTAGAATTTGGATATGTTGTACTTTTATGTTGTAGAGAATTTATCCAGGATAATCTCTTCAATATATCTTTATTATAATCTTTTGTTGATGATAGTTCTGCAAGACCTGAAGGTGTAGCAGCTTCAATATTGATACTGACTCTATTAGCTAGTGCCATTGCTCTTTTAATAGAATCCTTGCTTGCTCCAGGTATGATTTTAAGATGAATATAATCGTCATAACCAAATTTTTTTCTAAGTAGGCTTATGGTTTCTATTTGTTTTTCCATAGTAGAATCTACATCATCTGAGATACCTGAACTTAAAAACAAACCGTTAACCAATCTTCTATTGTAATATCCAAGAAAAGCTTTTGCAAGTTCTTCAGGTGATAGTTCTAATCGTGTAAAGTTCCTTTTTGATTGATTAATACAATATTTACAATCATTTTTACATTTATTTGACCTGAGTGTTTTAAATAGAGGAATTTTACATCCATTATGACCTATTGCTTCATAAATCCCTGGTAAATTTATTTGTGAACTTTTATGGTGACTGACATAATCACATAGGTCATATTGGGCAGAATCGGCTAAGATTTTCATCTTTTCTAGTGTTGGCATAGTAATCAATATATTTTATTTAATTAGTTATAAATTATTCCTATTTAAAGAGATGTTTATTTTACATAATATTTTAAAAGTTATTAATTAAATATATATTAATGATTAAAACTTATGTGTGATTAAATGAAAAGTGATAGTGTAAAAAAAGGAATTCAGAGAGCACCACACAGGTCTCTTTTAAGAGCTTGTGGTCTTGATGATGATGATTTTAAAAAACCGTTCATTGGTATTGCGAATAGTTTTACTGACATTGTTCCAGGTCATATCCATTTAAGGGAACTTGTTGAATTCGTAAAAGAAGGTATTATTGCTGCTGGTGGTATTCCATTTGAATTTGATACAATGGCAATTTGTGATGGAATCAGTATGAATCACGAAGGAATGAAATATTCTCTTCCTTCAAGAGAACTAATTGCAGCTACTGTTGAAAGTATGACAAAAGGACATGCTTTTGATGGACTTGTTTTGATTCCAAGTTGTGATAAGGTAGTTCCAGGAATGATTATGGGTGCAGCTAGAGTAGATGTCCCATCTATTGTCGTAACTGGTGGACCAATGGCTTCTGGTGAATATAAAGGTAAAAGTGCCGATTTGATAACTGTTTTTGAAGCTGTCGGTGCTCATTCTGCAGGTAAAATATCTGAAGAAGAAGTATATGAACTTGAAAAATGTGCTTGTCCTGGTGCTGGAAGCTGTTCTGGACTATTTACTGCAAATACAATGGCTTGTATAACTGAAACATTAGGTTTATCTCTTCCATCTTGTGCGACTACTCATGCAAGAACCGAAGAGAATAATCAAATTGCTTTTGAATCTGGTAAACAAATTATTAAACTGGTAGAAGAAGATATTAAGCCATCAGATATATTAACTCAAGAGTCTTTCAATAATGCTATTGCAGTAGATATGGCATTAGGAGGATCTTCTAATACTGCTCTTCATATTCCTGCTCTTGCAAGTGAAGTGAAAGGTTTAACTGTTGATTTAGAATTATTTGATAAAATTTCAAGAAATGTGCCCCATATTGCTCTTATTTCTCCTGCTGGTGAAGATTCAATGATGGATTTACACTTGGCTGGAGGTATTCAAGCAGTATTGAAAACATTAGGTGATAAAATTGATACTAGTCAATTAACAGTCACTGGAAAAACAATTAAAGAGAATTTAGAAAACATTGAAAACAAAAACACTAATGTTATTCATACTTTAGATAATCCTGTCCATGAAGATGGGGGAATTGCAATTTTAAAAGGTAATCTCGCACCTAATGGAAGTGTTGTTAAAAAAGGTGCGGTTGCAGAGCACTTAATGCATCTTAAAGGACCTGCAAAGGTATATGATTGTGAAGAAGACGTAACAAAAGCAATCTTTGACCATGAAATCGAAGAGGGAGACATTGTTGTAATTAGATACGAAGGGCCAAAAGGAGGTCCTGGTATGAGAGAAATGTTAAATCCAACTTCAGCTCTCGCAGGTATGAATATTAAGGATGTAGGTTTAATAACTGATGGAAGGTTCTCTGGTGGAACAAGAGGTCCATGTATTGGACATGTATCTCCTGAAGCTATGGAAAATGGTCCTATTGCAGCTATTCAAAATGGAGATATTATTGAAATTGATATTATGAATAGATCTATTAATGTAGAACTTTCAGACGAGGAAATTGAAGAGAGATTAAAATCAGTAGAACACCCAGAAAAAGAATTAGATGGGTGGTTGAGAATATATCAAAAATTAGTTCACTCTGCTGATACAGGTGCAATTTTAAGGTAGTTTTAAAATGGAAATATTGAAATATTCTGATATTGATTTAGCTGAAACTATCAAAAGATCAGAAGAAGATGTAAATAAAGTTTTAGACATTGTTTCTGATATCTTAGACAATGTTAAAAATAATCAAGATAAAGCGATTCGTGAGTATACTGAAAAATTTGATGGAGTTACAATAGATGATTTAAGAGTGTCTGAAGATGAAATTAAAGAAGCTTATGATACCTTAGATGATGAGTTACTTGTTGCTTTAAAACAGGCAGCTGCTAACATTGAGAAATTTCATAAAAGGCAAATTCCAGAAGAATGGGAAATTGAAGTTAATCCTGGGATTGTTGCAGGCCAAATTGTAAGGCCAATCAATTCTGTAGGTTGTTATATTCCAGGTGGAAGAGCAGCTTATCCTTCATCAATTTTAATGACTGTTATTCCTGCTAAAATTGCAGGTGTTGAAAAGGTTGTATGTGTCACACCTCCACAAAAAGATGGAAAAATCTTAGATGCGATACTTGTTGCAGCAGATATTGCTGGAGCTGATGAAATATACAAGGTTGGTGGAGCACAAGCTATTGCAGGTCTTGCATATGGGACTGAATCTATTCCTCAAGTAGAAAAAATAGTAGGTCCTGGAAATATATTCGTTACTGCAGCTAAGAAATTAGTATATGGACAAGTTGATATTGAATTTCCAGCAGGACCATCTGAAGTCTTAATATTAGCAGATGAAACTGCAAATCCTGAATTTTTAGCAACTGATATATTGGCTCAAGCAGAACATGATCCTAATGCATCTTGCTTTTTGGTTACTGACAGTGGAGAATTAGCTGTTAAAACCGATGAATTTGTAAAACAATTGACTGAAGTTTCTCCAAGACGTGAAATTATTGAGGAATCATTGTCTAAAAGTGGAAAAATTATTATCACTAACACACTTGACGAAGCTATTTATGTTACAAATGAATATGCTCCAGAACATTTAATCATATCCACTAAAGATGATGATGAAACATTATCACATGTTAAAAATGCAGGATCTATTTTCTTAGGTTCTTTTTCACCAGTAGCGGCAGGTGATTATGGATCTGGAACTAACCATGTTCTTCCAACAGGTGGAGGGGCTAAAATGTATTCAGGATTATCAACTGAAGCATTTATTAAAAAGCCTACTGTTCAAAGAATCACTAAAGAGGGTCTTAGGCAGTTATCTAAAACTTCTGTTCCTATTGCGGAATATGAAGGATTCTTTGCACATGCAAATTCATTTAAAACAAGACTTAGAGATGATTAAATAACTGATTTTATTAGTTATTTTATTATTTTCATTTTTTTATCTATTTTTTACATATCTTTATAAAACATTAAATCTAAATTAAAATTATAATGAAAATTTTATCATTATTTTATTTTTATAACCGAGGTGAATAATTTGCAAGGTTTATTAAATGACTGGAGAAGGACTCATTACGCTAAAGAAACTACCCCAGAAATTGCTGGTAATGATGTTACTATCATGGGTTGGGTTCATGAAATCCGTGATTTAGGTGGAATCATCTTTGTCATCATTAGAGATGTTACTGGTAGAGTTCAATTAACCGCTCCAAGTAAAAAAGTAGAAGCAGAAATATTAGAAGATATTAGAAAATTCAGAAAAGAATCCGTTGTAGCTGTTAGAGGATTAGTTCAAGAAGCTCCAAAAGCACCTAATGGTGTTGAAATTATTCCTAAAGAAATTAAAGTATTAAATTTATCCAATCAACCTTTACCAATGGATCCTACTGAAAAGGTTCAAGCTGGAATCGATACTAGATTAGATTCAAGATTCATTGATTTAAGAAAAGAAAATGTTTCAGCTATTTTCAAAATTAAAGGTCAAATGTTCCATACTATTAGAAATTACTTCTATGATAATGGATTTTATGAAATTAACACTCCTAAGCTTGTAGCATCCGCTACTGAAGGAGGAACAGAATTATTCCCAATTACTTACTTTGAAAAAGAAGCATTCTTAGGACAATCCCCTCAATTATACAAACAAATGATGATGGGTGCTGGAATGGACAAAGTATTTGAAATTGGCCAAATTTTCAGAGCAGAAGAGCATGATACTTTAAGACACTTAAATGAAGCAGTTTCCATCGATGCAGAAGCTTCTTTCATGGATGATGTTGATGTAATGAAAGTATTAAACGACATGCTCATCAATGTATTAACTGATATTAATGATAAATGCGCTGACGAATTAGCAGTTTTAGAACATGAATTAGAAGTACCTAAAGGTGGATTCCCTGTTGTAACTTATGATGAAGCAGTTGACATTGTAAACTCTCGTGGAGTTGAAATGGAATGGGGAGAAGACTTATCTCGTGAAGCTGAAAAAGCTTTAGGTGATACTATGGGTGGATTCTACTTCTTAACCGAATGGCCGTCTGCTATTAAACCGTTCTATGTAATGCCTAAAGAAGGAGATGAAAAATACTCCCATGCATTCGATTTAATGTATAACAATTTAGAGTTATCTTCCGGTGCTACTCGTGTTCACCAATATGATTTACTCTTAAAACAAATTGAAGAAAGAGGATTAAATCCTGCAGGATTTGGAAGCTATCTTAAAGCATTTGAATATGGTATGCCTCCTCATGCTGGTTGGGGTGTAGGTGCTGATAGATTAACTATGGTACTTACTGGATCTGAAAACATCCGTGAATGTGTACTCTTCCCAAGAGACAGACACAGATTAACCCCTTAATTTCTTTTTTTTAGATATTATGGAAGAATATGAAATAGCTATTATTGGTGGTGGACCAGCAGGAATGATGGCTGCAATTGCTGCAAGCCAAAATTCCTCTAGTGTCATATTGCTTGAAAAAAATCCTAAATTAGGTCGTAAACTCCTAACTACTGGTGGAGGAAGATGCAATATTACAAATGCTAAGCCAATAAAAAAGCTATTGAAATTCTATCCTCAGAAAAATTTTTTAAAACACTCTTTTTATACACTTACAAATGAAAAGCTACTCTCTTTTTTTGAAAGTAAAGGATTAAATTTCATTGAAGAAGACAATAATAGGATATTTCCCGAAACGGAAAAATCCAATGATGTATTAAATATTCTAATTAATTACTTAAAAGATATAGTTATAAGTTATAACTTCGAAGTTAAAAGCATCACTGATGATTTTGTTATAAATGATAAGTTAAAAGCTGATAAGATTATTATTACTACCGGGGGTATAACATATCCGCAAACTGGCTGCAGTATTAAAAACTATTCTTTGACAAGCCAACCTGTAACAGAGATAAAATATGGATTATCTCCATTGATTACTAAAAAAGACTTGTCTTGCATTGCAGGTGTAACTTTATATGATGTTGTTATAAGTTATAAGAAAATTAAAGTTCAGGGTGATGTTTTAATTTCACATGTTGGTTTGACTGGGCCTGGAGTAATGAACTTAAGTAATGAAATCTCAGAAGTTATAAGTTATAACTTATTAGAAAATGATAATCCTGATATCAATTTTGAAATAGCTATTGACTTATGTCCAGATTTCAGCAATGAAAAACTACATGAAAAATTTAACCAGGATTTCCAAGTTAAAGGAAAAACAATGATTAAGAATTATTTAAAACTATTTTTAACCAATAAATTCATTGATTTCTTCTTAGATGAAATAAAAATTGATGGCGAAGTTCAGTTATCAAGAATCAATAAGAAAAGCAAAAACCGCTTGATTGAAAATTTAAAAAGATTTACTCTGGAAATCACCGGTTTTAATGAGAATCTTGCAAAAGTTACTATTGGGGGTATTGATTTGGATAATATTAATCCTAAAACAATGGAATCAACTGTTATACAAAATTTATACTTTGCAGGTGAAGTTCTAGATTTACATGGACCTTCTGGTGGTTATAATTTAAAAATTGCTTTTTCAACAGGTTACTTAGCAGGTTTGTCTGCAAGTGAAAAATAATTTTCATCTTTATATAAATAAACAAAATATTTAACTTATATATTCACTAATAGTTATAATATGACAGACAAAATGTTCATGGGTGCATTAACTAAACAAGGTCTGGATATTGCTAATAAAAGTAGGGAAATTATTCGTGGCCTTATTGGTGATGACGTCAAAGATTTAAATCCTATTGAAAGGGACATTGTTGAGAGGATTGTTCATTCAACAGCTGATCCTGAATATGCAAAGTTAGTAAAAATCAGTCCTGATTTTGTAGATGTGGCTATGGCTTCTCTTAAGAATAATGAAACTATTTTAACTGATATTAATATGGTTAAATATGGTATTACAAGATATGATGGAGAAGTTAAGTGTTATATCAGAAATGAAGAAGTTATTAAAATGGCTAAAGAGAATCAAATTACAAGAGCAGCTGCAGCAATGCGTTATGCGGCTGATAATGATTTTGAAGGTATTGTAGTTTCTGGTAATGCTCCTACTGCTGTTTTCGAAGCTATGGACTTATACGAAAAAGGTGAAATGAATCTTAAAGCTATTGTTGGAGTTCCTGTTGGTTTTGTTGGGGCGGCTGATTCAAAAGATGCGTTACATAATTCCAATGTTCCGAGTGTCATTACCAAAGGGCCGAAAGGTGGAACACCAATTGCGGTTGCTTGTGTAAATTCATTAATACAACATTTATAGCGTGATAAAATGAATTCTGAAGAATTATTCAATGAATCTAAAAATTATTTTCCGGGAGGAGTAAATTCTCCTGTTCGTGCTTTTAAACCTTATCCATTTTTTGTTAAAAGTGCTGGAGGTTCAAAACTTACTGATGAAGATGGAAAAACTTATATTGACCATTGTTTAGCATATGGGCCATTAATATTGGGACATGCAGACCCTAAAGTTGTAAAGGAAGTTTCTAATCAATTAACTATTGGTACAGCTTATGGTACTCCAACTGAAAATGAAATAACTCTTGAAAAAGAAGTTATTGATAGAATTCCTTCTGCTGAAATGGTAAGGTTCTGTAATAGTGGTACAGAAGCTACTATGAGCGCAATCAGATTGGCACGTGGTTTTACTGGTAGGGATAAAATCATTAAATTTGAAGGTGCTTATCATGGGGCACATGACTATGTATTAGTCAAAGGGGGGTCTGGTGCTGCAACATTGCCTGATAGTGCAGGTATCCCAATTGACACTACTAAGAATACTTTATCTGTTCCATTTAACGATGAAGAAGCTTTAACAGATGTAATTGAAAAAGAAGGAGAGAATATTGCCTGTATTATCATGGAGGTAGTTATGGGCAATGTTGGTTGTATTGAACCAAAACCAGGATTTTTAGAATTTATTAGAAAAATTACAGAAGAAAATGGTATTGTTTTAATATTTGATGAAGTTATAACTGGTTTTAGAGCTTCAAGAGGTGGAGCTCAGGAATATTATGGAGTTACTCCTGATTTAACTACTCTTGGTAAAATTGTTGGTGGAGGACTTCCTATGGGTGCTTTCTGTGGTAAGAAAGAAATCATGGAATTGGTTGCTCCAAATGGTCCTGTTTATCAAGCAGGTACTTTCGCAGGAAATCCTATTTCAGTGCAAGCTGGTATTTCCACTTTAACTCAATTAGATGATGCATTTTACAAGGAGTTAGAAGGAAAAGGAAACTTCCTTAGAGGAAACATTCAATCCATAATTGATGATGAAAGATATGATATTCAACCGGTTGGACTAGCGTCAATGTTTCAAATTTATTTCAATCCAGCACCAGTTTATAATTATGCTGATGCTCAAGAATCTGACAGAAAAAAATTCTTAAGATACTTTAAATCTTTATTAAAACAAGGTGTATTCATTCCACCTTCTCAATTTGAATGTAATTTTATCTCAAATGCTCATAGTATGGAAGATTTACAAAAAACTTCTGATGCTATCGAGATTGCTTTGCAAGATGCTTTTAAAAAAAGAAGAAGGTAATTTAAAATGGAAATTGATTTTAAAGAAATTGCATTATATGTGATTATTTTTATCATAGTCATAATTGCTGCTCAACATCTGGATGTTGTTGTATCTGGAAGTATGGAGCCTGTTTTTTACAGAGGAGATATTGTTCTGGTTGAAAAAGCAGATTTTCTAGGTATTCATGAGTTTAACGCAGATGATGTTAAAGTTGGTGATGTAGTCGTTTATGATGCAGTTTGGTTTGACCAGCCAGTTATCCATAGAATTATTGATATTAAAAATATAAATGGAACTACGATGTATATGATTAAAGGTGACAATAACGATTCTCCTGACCCATATTATGTTCAAGCAAGTCAAATAAGAGAAAAAGTCGTGACAATAGATGATAATTTAGTCGTAATTCCAAAAATCGGTTATCTTTCCCTTTGGTTAAGAGGGTTATAATTATTTTATTAAGGTGAGTTAATGTATTTCGAAATTGAAAAACAAGCTATTGATGCTATTAATAAGGCATTAGATCAGTATGATGTAGAAGTGGATAGGGATTTTAAATTAGAATTCCCACCTAATCCAGATTTAGGTGATTTAGCAAGTACAATTGCATTTGCACTTACAAAAAAATTAAGAACATCTCCCCCTGAAGTTGCAAAAGGTTTAGTTGAAAAGATTGAAGTACCTGAAATTTTTTCAAAAGTACAAAACTTCGGACCTTATGTTAATTTTTTCATTGATTATACTAAATTCTCTAAATTATTATTAGAAAAAGTTGATGAAAACTATGGACAGCTTCCAGCTTATGGAGAAAAAATTATATTGGAACATACTTCAGCAAATCCAAATGGACCATTACATATAGGCCATATAAGAAATTCTATTTTTGGAGATTCTCTCTCAAGATTATTAAAATTAGCTGGTAGGGATGTTGTAACCCAGTATTATGTAAATGATATGGGAAGACAAATAGCTATTATCGTATGTGGAATAACTGAATGTGGTTTGAAAATTGAAGATTATGAAGGAGACAAAATAGACCACAAAATCGGAAAATTATACTTTGATGCAAACAAGGCAGTTGAAGAAGATGATGCTTTAAATGCTAAAGTTGATGAATTAATCCAAAAATACGAAGAAGGTAGTGATGAAGAATTAAACAAAATCTTTGAAGATGTTGTAGCTAAATGTATTTCTGGAATGAAAGAATCTCTTTTAAGAATGAACATTGTCCATGATGATTTTGTATGGGAAGGTCAATTTGTAAGAAGTGGGGAAGTGAATGATCTTGTAAATTATATCCAAAAAGAAGGATTTACAAGAGAAGAAGATGTAATGTTTATAGATTTAACAGATTTCAATATTGATAAAGAGTTTGTACTTAGAAGATCAAATGGAACATCTCTTTATTCTACAAGAGATTTAGCTTATCATTTATATAAAAATACTTTAGGAGATAAAGTACTTGATATTTTAGGATCTGACCACAAACTTGCAGCTAAGCAAATTAAAGTCATCTTTGAAGAAATTTTAAGAAAAACTGCTCCTGATGTAATATTTTATGAATTCATTACACTTCCTGAAGGTTCAATGTCTACAAGAAGAGGTAAATTCGTATCTGTTGATGAATTAATTGATGAAGCTGTTTTAAGAGCACATGATGAAATCAAATCAAGAAACCCTGAATTAAGTGAAGAAGAAATTGCACCAATGGCTGAAGATATTGGTATTGGAGCTATAAGATTCTTCATTGCTAAATTATCCCCAGAAAAACACTTAACCTTTAAATGGGATGAGGCTTTAAGCTTTGAAAGAGGTTGTGCATCTATTCAATATGCTCATGCAAGAGCATGTAAGCTACTTAGAAAATCTGGAAAAGATATCAGTTCCTTAACTGTTAGTGATGAGTGGATTCCTAATGAAAATGAACAGGATTTAATAAGACAAATAGCTAAATTCCCACAGGTTGTTGAAGATTGTGCTAACAAACAAAGAGTTCACAACATTACTCAATACTGTCAAGATTTAGCTGGTTCATTTAACAAATTCTACAAAACAGAACAAGTAATTGGATCTGATGTAGAGGATACTAGATTGATTTTAGTTGATAGGGCTAAAACAACTATTAAAAATGCTTTAAATATTTTAGGTGTTGCTGCACCTGAAAAAATGTAGATGAGTTTATAACTCGTCTTAATTTCTTTTTTTTATTAATGAATATTTAATTGGATATTTAAGTTAATAACGGTGTACTCATTTTTAATGAAAATTCATTGTGAATTTTGGTAAATATAAAAAAATAGAAAAATTAATCCACATAGTGGATATAATTTTCTTTTGTTAGGTTATTCCATACAGATAACTTTTTGATTGTTTCTAGATTTTGGACAACAATTTTTGATGATTGTAGGTTCTTGCTGTTGTGTAATCCCTGTTTCTAAAAATTTCTCATTAAAAATTTGTTTATCTTTAATTTATGAATGCTTTTTCTATTTTTTTTAAATTATAAATTGTTTGATTCATATTAATTGCTCACAAATTTTTTTAATGTTTTTTAGGAAATTACCATATTCTTCATCTGTTAGAATTTCTTTTAATTTTTCATCCCATTGGCAGTCACAATTTAGAACTTTTAAGGCTGTTTTTTTGCCTTTTGGTGTTAATTTCATGATTTTTTTTCTTTTGTCTTTAATTCGCTCAATAAATCCCTTATCTTCAAGTTTTTTAAGGTTTCTTGTTACTGTGCTTTCGTTTAAATGTAATATTTCTGCTAATTTTTCTTGGTTTATTCCATCATTCTCATATATTATAACTAAAATGGGATGTAGGCCAAAACTTAGGCCTTCATCTTTTACATTTTTGTTAATATATTTTGAATGTTCCTTATGAAGTATTGAAATAAATCTACCGCTTGTATCACTTTCATTAACTTTCATGTTTACTATTCCTTATTAATCTGTTGATATATAGTTCAATACATGCATAACATATTAATGAACCAATTCCACCACCTAAAAGCATTCCATAGTATATTCCGATTTCTCCCATGTTAAAGATAAATCCAAGTGTATATGCAAAGATTAACACTAATATGAATTCCCTAAATGCTGTTAATACAAATGAAATAGTTCCTTTTCCAACTCCTTGGAATACATTTCCTGCACTTGCTCCAAATGGAACATATAATATGAATAGACACATAATTTGTAGGAAACTTGTAATTAATGGTGCTAATTGGGCACTGCTTTCTGAATAGGAAAATATGAATGCAATTTGATTTGCAAATATATTTAAAATAATACAAACAATGATTGAAGCTATTAATGCTATTTTAACTGCGTATCTTGCGGTAACTCTTAAATTTTCGTATTTATGTGCTCCGTATGCAACACCTGCAACAGATATTGAAGCAGTTCCTACTCCTATTGCTGGAAGCATTCCGATATTTATTATTCTCCATCCTGCGTTATAAGCAGCTACTGCGACAGGTCCTGAAACTATTGTAAGCATGAAATTGATGAATATTGTTAGTGCAGATATGATTAATTGCTCTAAACTGGCAGGAATACCTACAACTAAAATATCTTTATACATTTTTAAATCGTTTTTGAAGCTTTCACGAGTATATTTGAGATATGTGTCTTTTTTAACAAACATCCAGTAAAGCATTGATGCTATTGCGATTAAGTGTGCGATTATGGTTGCCCATGCAGCACCTGCAACTCCTAAATTTAATGTATAAATAAAAATTGGGTCAATAATCATGTTGATTATTGCTGCAATTGCAAGTGGCATTGTTGCTCTTTTAATGTCTCCTTCTGCTCTAAATGCTCCTCCAAAGATTGGTGGAAGTAACAGTGCAAATGAAAATGCAAAAATTACAATTCCATAATCCATTGCGTATTTTAAAACAGATGATGCTCCCATAATTACTAATAATGGTTTTAAAAATGTGAGTAATATCACTGAAACAACTATTGACAATATTACTCCTAAAATCAAGTTGTGAATTGCAGCATTATTTGCTGATTTTCTATTTTTAGCTTCAATATAACGTGAAATTAATGAGTTACCACCGGCACCGATTCCGTTTCCAATTCCAATAAGTACCATAAACAATGGTGTTACATATCCAAGTGCAGCTAATGGGTCTGAGCCGAGTCCTGCTACCCAAACGCTGTCAATAATATTATTAGCAAAAATTAAAAACATACTAACAATAATTGGTATTGATAATTTGTTAATTGCCCTTTTAGGGTCTCCTGTAATCATCTCTATATTTGAATTTTTTCCATAATTCTCATCTCACTCTTGCATACGCAATAGTACTATTGCATATGCAATAATACTCTTGTATATGCAAGTGTTAATATATAAATATTTCTACTAACATAATTATGAACTAATAGGAGACTATATTATGAAGGTTTTAGTTGTTGGAACTGGTGCTCGTGAACATGCTATTGCTGATGCTTTAAAAGATGATGTGGAGTTATATTGTTACATGAGTAAGGTAAATCCTGGTATGTCCAAAATCGCTGAATTTAAACAAGGCGATGAAGGTGAAGTTGAAAAAGTAGCAGCATTTGCTGTTGAAAATGATATTGATATTGCATTTATTGGTCCTGAAGCTCCCCTTGAAAAAGGAATTGTTGATGAACTTCAAAAAAACGGAATTGGTTGTGTTGGACCAACTAAAAGTGCAGCAAGAATCGAAACTGATAAATCATTTATGAGAAAACTCTTTGAAGATTATAAAATTGATGGATCACTTGTTTACAAAGTATTTGATAACTCAAAAGATGTTTCTGAATTTTTAGATGAATTTGATAGAGATGTTGTTGTAAAACCAGTTGGATTAACTGGTGGTAAAGGAGTTAAAATCGTTGGTGACCATTTAAAAGATAATGAAGAAGCAAAAGAATACTCATGTGAAGTTATTGATAATGTAATGGGTGGATTTGCTCAAGTTATTATTGAAGAAAGATTAATTGGTGAAGAATTTACTATTCAGGCATTTTGTGATGGACAACATTTAGCTCCAATGCCTGCAGCACAAGATCATCCTTATGCATTTGAAGGAGATGTTGGTGCAATTACTGGTGGTATGGGTTCATACTCTGATGCTTCTGGATTATTGCCATTTTTAACTCAAGATGATTATGATGCAGCTGTAAAAATTATGGAAGATACTTTAAAAGCTATTGCTAAGGAAGCTGAACCATACAAAGGTATTTTATATGGTCAATTTATGTTAACTGCTGATGGTCCAAAACTCATTGAATATAATGCAAGATTTGGAGATCCTGAAGCAATGAACGTTTTACCATTACTTAAAACTCCATTAGTTGATGTTTGTCAAGCTATTGTGGACGGTAACTTAGATAAAGTGGAATTTGAAGATAAAGCTAGTGTATGTAAATACATTGTGCCTGATGGATATCCTGAAACTAAATTCGCTGGTGAATTGGTGGATGTTGATGAAGAAGCAATAGAAGAATTAGGTGCTAAAGTATTTTATGCAGCAGTATCAGCTGAAGATGATGGAATTCATTTATCAGGTTCAAGAGCATTAGGTATTGTAGCTACTGGTGAATCTATTGAGGAAGCTGAAAAAATAGCTGAAAAAGCATGTGAGTTTGTTAAAGGTAATGTTTATCATAGACGTGATGTTGGAACAACTGAACTTATTAACATGCGTGTTGAACATATGAAAGAAATTTTAAACTAAATTTCTTATTTTTTTTATTTTATAAAAGATAATTCTAAAGAATTAAATTAAATGAGCTAGTTAACATCTATTAAGTTAGTTTATTACGTTCTTTGGATTTATTTTCATGATAATAATTTTTTTTATATTGTTGAAAATTTTTATTGTAAATTTCTTAGATTTTCAAATTTCAAGTTATTTGTCTTACTGGTTTATCCTAATTTCTACAATTAGGGATATAATAGATAACTTTAATATATATTATCAATAAATAGTTAATTTTATTGTTATTATAATGGGGAATTATAATGGATAGTTTATTATCAATTGCAGATATTAAAGATGATGTTAAGTATATTTTAGATTTAGCTTCTAAAATTAAAGCAGGGGAAATAGAAGAAAAGCCACTTAAAGATAAGACATTAGCAATGATTTTCCAAAAATCATCAACAAGAACTAGACTTTCTTTTGATGTTGGAATGTATCAGTTAGGTGGAAGAGCAATCTTTTTATCTTCTAATGATTTACAGATGGGTAGAGGAGAGCCTATTTCAGATACTGCTAAAGCTTTAAGCCGTTTTGTTGATGGAATAATGATTCGTGCTATAGAACATGATGATGTAATTGAATTAGCTAAATATTCTGATGTTCCAGTTATTAGTGGGTTAACTAATTTAGAACACCCTTGCCAAGCATTAGCTGATATGTTAACAATTAAAGAACATTTAGGTGATTGGAAAGGTAAGAAAATCTGTTTTGTAGGAGATGGAAACAATGTATGTAATTCCCTTTTATTAATTGCTCCTCTTTTTGGTATGGATATGTCTGTTGCTTGTCCAGAAGGTTATGAACCTTCAAAAGAGATTTTAAAAACTGCAAAAGAGTATGCTGATGAAAACAATACTGAAATTACTGTAACTGATGATATTGGTGTTGCATTAGAAAATGTAGATGTGGTTTATACTGATGTTTGGGTAAGTATGGGTGATGAAGCTGAAGCAAAACAAAGAGAAGCTGACTTCGCTCCTTTCCAAGTCAATTCTGATTTAATGAATATAGCTAATGATGGAGCTATTTTCATGCATTGTTTACCTGCAATTAGAGGTCAGGAAGTAACTAGTGAAGTAATTGATGGACCACAATCTGTTGTTTTTGATGAAGCTGAAAACAGAATGCATGCTCAAAAAGCTGTTTTATATTACTACATGAAGGATTAGAGTTTGACTCTTAAATCCACTATTTTTTTTAAAATAATCCTATTATTGCAAAGATTATAAAAATCCCTATTAAACATATACAACAGCTCAATAACCCAGAATCTCCGTTATTACTGGAAGTGGTAGTTGTTGTAGTTCTATTTTGATTAGTGTATGTATTTTCTTTTTCTGTTGGAGTTTCGATCACTGTTGCTTTTTTAACTTCCTCTTCTTTTAATCTAGCTCCACAATTTTTACAAAATACTGCTTCTTCCAGATTTTCTTCACCGCATTTTCTACAAAACATATGAAATCCCCCTTATAATTATTTTCAAAAATATGATTAAACCAATTCCGCCAATGAAACCAGTTATTAATCTTAGGTTATTGGTACTTTCTCTTAAACCCGCATATTGTGTGAAACCATCGATTGCCACAGGAATCATAAGGATAACTGAAATTATTAGCATATTAAAATCATAGTTATGAGTATAAAATAAATTACAAATTAAATAAGTAATTAATCCTATATAAAATCCAGTACATCTTGCACAAACTGGAAATTGATGATTTTTAATATGAAAACTTCTCTCAGGTTTTCTATGACAAATATATTTTGTTAATTCCATGATATCAACACAACTTAAATACATAAATATATTTCAATAATTATATATATTTTTATTGTCATATCTTAATTTATAATATATAAAGGTTTTAACAATGAGAGGCGGAGAAGCGATAATTCAATCTCTAAAAAATATGGGTGTCAAAACAATATTTGGTTATCCTGGTGGACAAACCATACCGTTTTATGACATGTTATATGATTCAGACATGGAGCATATATTAGTAAGACATGAACAATGTGCAGCTCATGCAGCAGATGGATATGCAAGAGCTTCTGGTCGTGTTGGTGTGTGTTTAGCAACTTCAGGTCCTGGTGCTACAAATTTAGTAACAGGTATTGCTACTGCATATATGGATTCTTCTCCAATTGTGGCTATTACTGGACAAGTTCCTACTCATTTGATTGGTAATGATGCATTCCAGGAAGCGGACATTATTGGAATTACAATGCCTATTACTAAACACAGTTTTCAACCTAAAAATCCAGATTT
Source organism: Methanobrevibacter sp. (assembly GCF_050872065.1). GTDB lineage: Archaea > Methanobacteriota > Methanobacteria > Methanobacteriales > Methanobacteriaceae > Methanocatella. Next base: position 5,762 of record NZ_JBNMGD010000009.1, on the reverse strand, counting down.
AATTCCATCAGTGATTAAATCTGCTTTTGAGATTTCTGCGAGTGGAAGGCCTGGACCTATTGTTATTGATGTTCCAAAAGAGGTCCAAGAAGGAGAATTAAGTAATTTTGATGATTCATTAATTGAGACACCTGGTTACAATCCTACTACTAAAGGTAATCTTAGACAAATAAAAAAGGCATGTAATTTAATTAAAGAAGCTAAAAAACCTATGATTTTGGCTGGTGCAGGGGTTATTATTTCTGGAGCATGCTCCGAGTTAAGAAAACTTGCATATGCTATTAATGCCCCAGTCATGACTTCACTTTTAGGTAAAGGAGCTATTGATGAAACTGATGATTTAGCATTGGGTATGCTTGGTATGCATGGTAGGAAAGTTTCTAATGATTATATTAATGAGTCTGATTTGTTAATAGCTATTGGTATTAGATTTTCAGATAGAACTACAGGTAAATTAGATAGTTTTGCACCTAATACTAAAGTTATTCATATTGATATTGATCCTGCTGAAATTGGTAAGAATGTTGGTGTTGATTTACCGATTGTAGGGGACGCATATAATGTATTATCTTCATTAAATAATAATTTAAAAGGACATGTAGTATCTGATGATGTAACTAGATGGGTTAATATGATTAAGGATAAAAAACAAGAATTATCTCCTAGAGTTACTTATTCTGATGTTCCTTTAAAACCACAAACTATTATAAAAGAAATTGCTGAGGTGTTAACTCCCGATTCAATATTAACAACAGATGTTGGTCAAAATCAAATGTGGGCAGCACACTTCTTTGAAACTCAAAAGCCACGTAAATTCATTTCTTCAGGTGGTCTTGGAACTATGGGATTCGGATTGCCAGCAGCTATTGGTGCTAAAGTAGCTTGTCCTGAAGACCCTGTCGTCTCAATCAATGGTGATGGTGGATTCTTAATGGTTTGTCAAGAGTTAGCTACTATTCGTGAATATGATTTACCTGTTATTACTGCTGTTTTTGAGAATAGGACTTTAGGAATGGTATATCAATGGCAAAGTTTATTATATGATGGAAGACACTCTCAAACATTGCTGGGAAATAGTCCTGACTTTGTTAAATTAGCAGAAAGTTTTGGAATAAATGCTACTAGAATTACTAAACCTGGTGAAACTAAAGAAGTTTTAAGTAAAGCAATTAAAGATAATGAAGCAATTTTATTAGATATTGTAATTGATTCACAAGAGGCATTGCCTATGCTCCCTCCTGGAGCTGGAATTAATGAGATGATTGGAGAATATAAGCTGGAAAAGGATGTGATTTAGATGATTAATGAATATCATGTTATATCCACATTAGTAGAGGATAGGCCAGGAGTTTTACAAAAAATTGCAGGATTATTTAATAGGAGAGGCTTTAACATTGATAGTATTACTGTAGGAGCATCTGAAGTTGAAGGATTATCTCGTATGGTAATTAGTGTTAATGCAGATGCACAAGGCCTTGAACAAGTTATAAAGCAACTAAATAAATTAGTTGATGTTATCAAGATTAAAGATATTACACAAAATGCAGTTAATAGGGAGTTATGCCTTATTAAAGTGCATGTTCCTAATGAAAAAGCAAGGGCGGAGATAATGCAATATACAAACATCTTCAGGGCGAAAATAGTTGATGTTTCAGAAGAAACTTTGATTATTGAACTTACTGGAGATGTAGAAAAGATTAATGCATTTATATCTTTAATAAAAGGTTACGGAATTAAAAATATTTCTCGTACCGGTCTTACCGCTATGGCTAGAGGTGTATAAGATGAGTATTTTAGAAAATGTTTTAGAAGATAATAAGAAATTTGTTGATAGCTTTGAAGGCGAGGAAATGTCTCACCATGCACAAAAAAAGTTAGCTATATTAACTTGTATGGATTGTAGATTAATTGACTTTTTTGAACCTGCTTTAGGTCTTAAAAGGGGAGATGCGAAAATTATAAGAAATGCAGGAAATTCCATCGTTGGAGAAGATGCAATTAGATCAATTGGAGCAGCTTTATACAACCTCGGAGCTGAAGAAGTATTAGTTGTTGGTCATACTGAATGTGGTATGGCAGGTGCAGATGTTGATGCTTTAAAAGAAAAAATGCTTGCTAGAGGAATCAAAGAAGAAGATATTGCTAAATATGATTTGTCTGAATGGATTGGTGGATTTGATGATGAGGAAGAAAACGTCAAAAATGTTGTTGAAAAAATTAAAAACCACCCATTAATCCCTGACGTGCCTGTACATGGTTTAATTATGGACATTGTCACTGGCGAATTAAAAGTTTTAGTAGATGGTTATTAATCATCTATTTTTCTATTTTTTTCATTGTTCGATTTACGAAATATAAAACTTAATATATTATTAAAATGAATATATTATATTGGATATTTTATAAAATATTCAATTCAATTTTATTTATTAATTAAAAAAATAAGAGATGATTTTAAATGAAAATGTATTACGATGCGGATGTAAATACAGATGCTCTTAAAGGAAAAACCATTGCTGTAATTGGTTATGGTTCACAAGGTAGAGCACAATCCAGAAATATGGCTGATAGTGGAGCTGATGTCATAGTTGGTGTAAGAGAAAACGGAAGTTCTTGGAATTTAGTCCAAGAAGATGGCATGACTGTTAAAACTATCGAAGATGCAGCAAAAGAAGCTGATATTATTCATATTTTACTTCCTGATGAAATTCAAGAAAAAGTTTACAATGAACAAATTGCTCCTTATGTTGAATCTGGCAACACTATTTCATTCTCTCACGGTTACAATATTCATTTTGGTTTAATTGATCCTGCAGACGATGTAAATATCGTAATGTTTGCACCTAAAGGACCTGGATCCATGGTAAGAAGAACTTATGAAGAAGGATTCGGTATTCCTGGTTTAGTCGCAGTTGAAAGAGATGCTACTGGTGATGCATTACAACTTGCATTAGGTATGGCAAAAGCATGTGGATTAACCAAAGCAGGTGTTTTAGAAACCACTTTCAAAGAAGAAACTGAAACTGATTTATTCGGTGAACAAACTGTTTTATGTGGTGGAATTACTGAATTAATTAACGCAGGATTCACAACTTTAGTTGAGGCTGGATACCAACCTGAAATTGCATACTTCGAAACTTGTCACGAAGTAAAACTCATCGTTGATTTAATCTATGAAAAAGGATTTGCTGGAATGTGGAATGATGTAAGTAACACTGCTGAATACGGTGGATTAACTAGAGGAAAAACCATCATTACAGATGAAGCAAAAGAAGGTATGAAAGTTGCTTTAAAACAAATTCAAGATGGAACTTTCAAAAAACAATTCGCTGACGAAAATGCTACTGATGGAGCTAACTTAAAAGAAATGAGAGCTGCTGAAGGTCAAAAAGAAATTGAAATCGTTGGTGAAAGATTAAGAAAAGCTTGTGGATTACAAAAAGATGATTAAGTCTTTTTAATCCTTTTACTATTTTTTTTATTTAATTATATTTTATAGTGTGGTAATCGTGGTATTTATTGGAATGGACCATGGAACTACTGGAATCTCTTTTTGTATATTGTCCGATGAAGGCGAAGTACTTGATGTTTTTAAAATTGGAAGAGAAGAAAGTAAAAAAGGGTTAGTTTCTGCAACTGAAGAAATAACAAAACGTGTTAACTTGGACTCTGTAAAATTAATGGCTATCACTTATGCTATGGGTGATGGAATAAACCAAATTTTACCAACAAATAAAGTTGAAGATAGGGGAATTTTATCTATCAATGGAGCGGGTAAAGTAACAGGAGGAGGAACATCTGTATTTTCTGAATTGGAATCATTAGACATTGATTCAATTATGATTCCTGGTCTTCATAAGGATTCTACTTCTTTAAATGAATTGTTCAGAGCAGCTTATTCTCACCAAGCCAGTCCTGAAAAAGTAAGCATTTGTTATAATGGATTAAAAGAAACCGGATGGTCTAATTTTATTGTGGCAGATATTTCATCTAATAGTGTTGATATCTTAATTGAAGATGGAAAAATTAAAGGAGCTATAGATGCATGTTTAGGTGCTATGGGTGTTGTTCATGGACCTATTGATTTAGAAATGATTAGAGATATTGATGAAGGTAAAAGATCTGCTAATGATTGTTTTTCACATGCTGGCGCAATCAAAGTTGCTGGAATCGACGGTAAAGTAGCTAATATGAAAGACATACTTCTTGAAAATTACAGAAAAGGTGATGAAAAAGCAAAATTAGCTATTGATACTTTAATTATGACTGTTGTAATGGAAATTGCAGGGTTAGATGCTGTATGTGAAAATAAAATTGAGGGGGTAGTACTTACAGGTTCTATTGGAAGTGCAACTGAACCATTCAATTTTGAAGAGGAAATTAATAAATATTTCAAAAATAAATATCCTTTAAAAGTAATTTCTAAAGAATCTGGAGCTATTGGTGCTGCTCAAATAGCAATGGATGTTTATAATGGTAAAGAAGAAATATTGGGTATTGAAGTTAATATTTCATAATCCTATTCTTCTTTTACACTAATAAAAATAATATTTCCGCCTTTGACGGTTTCTAAACCATTTTCATTCTCAAGGATGATGTTTAAGTAATTGTCAATTGCGATTATTTTTCCTTCGCTTTGATAGTTTCCTCTTAAATCAACAGTTACATATTTATTTTTAAATTGTTTGAACATTTTATTTACATTATCTTTATCTTGAGTCATATATTTCAAATCCTTGATAATTCTACTTTTATTTTGATGTTTCATATTTATATAGTTTGACATTTATAGTATATACTATGGCAATTAATCAGTTAGAAAGTAATTTAGAAGCTATTACTCGTACAATAGCTCAATTAAAAAAAGACGGATGTAGTGATGAAAAGATTTTAAATGAGCTTAGGGAAGAGAGAGATAAAATACTTAAAGATTTAAATTTATAATTTATTTTAACCATTTTTTTATTAAGTTTAAATCACTAGTTAAATCTATTTTTAATGGAGTAATTGTAGTTTTTTGATTCATTCTCAATTCATAACCATCGCTTCCGGGTTTATTAAGTTCGTAGAGTTCACCATCAATCCAATAGTATGGTTTTCCACGTGGATCTAAGCGTTGTTCAACAACAGGAGAATACATTCTATTTCCTAATTCTACAACTTCAAATTCATCATCGGAAGGGTTTGCTGGGACGTTAACATTCAGTAAATCAATTCCTTCAGGTAATCCTTTTTTTAATACTATTTTTGCTAATTTGTTAAGCATTTTAACTGCGAAATCAAAATCTACTTCTACTTTACCATTTTCAAATTTGACATCATCTTGTGTTACTTCTTGAGAAATGGCAATTGTTGGAATACCGAAACTTGCAGCTTCAATTGCGGCTCCTAATGTTCCAGAAGTTGTTAATTCTGCTTTTCCAATATTAAATCCTGTATTTATCCCAGAAATCATTATGTCTGGTTTTTCATCCATTATTTCAAATAATGCAATTGTTACTGCATCTGTTGGGGTCCCACTTACTCCATATCCTATACTCCCATCTCTTAAAACATGTTCATTTACTCTTAATGGTTCGAATAATGTTAATGCATGACCTATTCCACTTTGTTGTGTTTCAGGTGCAATAACATAAGTATCACATAAGTTTTCCATAGCTTTTTTTGAAGCTAGAATTCCTGAAGCTGTTATTCCATCATCATTACTTATTAACGTTTTCATAATTATATTAAGGTTTAATCTTCTTAAAATAATTTTATAT
>NZ_JBNMGD010000080.1:0-2750 GCF_050872065.1 Methanobrevibacter sp. | reverse complement strand
ATTATTAATTTATTACAAAAAAACAGGAGAAACAAGATTATTAAGGAAATATAATATTATATAAAAAAACAATCAAAGATTATTAATTATTTTAGATAGTAAAACCTTAATAATGACTCCACTACGTATATAAACTCTTTAGTGTATAATAGGTCTTTAAGACTGATGAATATGATTATCGTATAATTTATGCAAATTTATCGAATAACTTAGAATTACATAAATTATCCCGAATAATAAGCTCAGGAGGCTTAAGAATGGGAAAAGGTGAAGAATTAACTACAACAAAATATTTAATTCACGCTCAAATTACTGCTAATGGTATTGTTGAAAAACCTGATGTTGTTGGTGCTGTATTTGGGCAAACTGAAGGATTACTCAGTAATGATTTAGATTTAAGAGAATTACAAAGAACTGGAAGAATTGGAAGAATTCAAGTTAACATTCGTTCTAACAGTGGAAGAGCAAAAGGAGAAATTGTAATCCCATCCAGTTTAGATAGAGTTGAAACTGCCATCCTTGCAGCATCTCTCGAAACAATTAATCGTGTAGGTCCTTGTGAAGCTGAAATTCAAACTATTAAAGTTGAAGATGTGAGAGCAGTTAAAAGAGAACAAGTTGTTAACCGTGCAAAAGAAATTTACAAAAACATGGTTGAAAGCGTTGGCCCTACAAGTATTAAAATGATTGAAGAAGTCAGAGAAGCAATGAGAGTTCATGAAATCTCTGAATATGGTGAAGATCGTTTACCTGCTGGACCTGCAATCCATTCATCCGATGCAATTATTGTAGTGGAAGGACGTAGCGATGTTTTAAACTTACTTAAATATGGTATTAAAAACACAGTTGCTGTTGAAGGTGTAAGTGTACCTCAGTCCATTGGAGAATTAAGTAAAAAAAGAACTACCACTGCATTTGTTGATGGTGATAGAGGTGGAGAACTCATCTTAAAAGAACTTTTACAAATTGGTGAAGTCGACTTTATTACTCGTGCTCCTAAAGGAAAAGAAGTTGAAGATTTAGAAAAAGATGAAGTTTTAATTGCACTCAGAGACAAAGTCCCTACTGCACAATTCCTTGCTACTACTAATATTCTAAACGACAATCCTAAAAAAGAAAGTGGTAAGAATCGTAACAATAATAGAAACAATAATAAGCATGATAAAAAACAAAAATACAACAATAACCGTCGTAATGAAGAACCACGCATTGAAGAAGAACCAGTTATTGAAGATGATGAAGTAAGTTTAATGAAAGACATGCTTAGAGAATTTGAAGGAACTGGCGTTGGAGCTATCTTAGATGAAGCATTAAATATGACTAAAGAAGTTGAAGTGGAAAATATCTATGAAGAAATTAAAAACATAGAAGGAACTGCTAATGCTGTAATATTTGATGGTGTTATCAGCCAAAGATTAGTTGATGCAGCTTCAGAAAAAGGCATTGAAAAATTAGTCGCATTTAAATCAGTAAATATAGTTAAAAAACCACATAACGTTAAAATTATAACTATTAACTAAATTGAGAATTAAATAATTCTCTTTTTTTGAATTTGGAGGGATAAAATGAATATTGAAATGCAAAACTATTATAATATTAGAAAAAATGTTTTTGAAAGAATTCAGGATGCTAATACAGCAACTAAATTACTCTTATCATTATTAATGGCATGTTTCACAGGTATAATGGCACAAATTATTATTCCTTTACCATGGACTCCTGTCCCAGTTACTGCTCAAACATTTGCAGTATTATGTTCTGGTCTGTTTTTAGGTAAAAAATATGGATGCTTAAGTCAGATTTTATATATTGTTTTAGGTGCAGCATTTATTCCATGGTTTGGAGGAATGACCGGAGGATTAGACATCCTACTTGGATCAACCTGTGGATTCTTTATTGGATTTGTTATTGCATCTTATGTTATTGGAGCAATAACTGAAAAATATGTTGAAGCTCGTAGTTTCAAAAAAATGGCAACTGTAATTGGTGTTGTAAACTTCACATTAATTTACATTCCAGGATTATTAGGTCTTGCATTATGGTTAAATTTAACTCAAGGTGCAACCGTTGGTATTGTTGAGCTTTTAATGATGGGTCTTGTACCATTTATCCTTGGAGATATTGTAAAAATCCTAGGTGCAGCATCTGTTTCCAAAGTATTTTTACCAAAAGAATAAAAGGTTATTAAACCTTTCTTTTTTCATTTTTATTGATTATAATGAAACTTATTTTAAGAGGACATCACCTGTTATGCCTTAAAGGTTTTCAGGGCTATGGGTATGATGAAAAATTTACAAAAAATCTAACAAATGTTAATTTAAAAAGAAAATCCCCAGATACAATTATCCAATTAACAAACACCCCTGATGATATTTGTAAAGATTGTCCAAATTTAAAAAACAATGTGTGTATAGATAAAATACAAAATGAAAGAATTGTTTTCATGGACAATGAGGTATTAAAACATTTAGATAAAAAAGAATATAATTCTGTTGAATTGTTTGAAGAAATTAATACTATTTTCAATACAAAAGAATCTATTTCTGAAATTTGTTTTAAATGTATGTGGCATGAAAAATGTTTATTTTATCAAAAATTAACAAATAAATAATCAAGTTATTAATTTTTTAATTTTAGTTTTCATTTTATCGACATGAAGAAAATGATAAATTTTAAAAAAGGTAAAAGTAACCAAAAGATATAAATATTACTTAATAAAAATATATTAAATGTTGTATATACTACAATAT
>NZ_JBNMGD010000077.1:0-3348 GCF_050872065.1 Methanobrevibacter sp. | reverse complement strand
TATCTATACTATCATTATTAAATTTATAGGATTTGATAATAATAAATTAAGTTTAATCAGTGAGATTATAAGATATCCTTCCAATTCCATCATCACCAATTGTCAATTTATCACAGGAAGGATTTAAACTTTCAAGTAAAGATTTTCCATTATCTGGAGACATAAACTGAGGTAAATAATCTACAATAGCAATTGGGTAAACTGTACATTCAACAGTTTCACTAACTAAACTTATTTCAACAAAATAAGCAACATGTGTATCTGGATTTTTCTGATCAAAAATAAAATTTCCTAAGCTGTAGAAAATCATTGATCCGTTGTAGAATTCCATTCCCTGAGGAACGTGAGGATGTGAACCTAGAACAATGTCCGCTCCCGCATCGATTACTTCATGAGACATTTTTACCTGATTTTCATTTGGAGATGTACTATACTCATTTCCATAGTGGAAAAATACAATTACAAAATCTGAGTTTTCATGAGCTTCCTTAATCTCCTCACAAACACTGGAATCATATGCAGAGTAACCTGGAGAATCACTGGTGGCAACCGGCATTACTTCATTGCTGTATTCTGCGAAGTTTTCAGAATCCATGAAATTAAATATTGTAATGTTACGACCATTAATCTCTTTTGTAACACTTCTGTGTGCTTCATCCACATTATCTCCAGCGCCAATTGGTGTTACATTATTTTTCTCAAGATTTTCAACAGTATCATGCATACCGTCAATTCCATAGTCAAATGCATGATTATTTGCAAGTGAAGCTACGGTATTTGGATTATTTCGAACTAAATGAACAAAATCAGGACTTGTTTTAAGAGGAACGTCCCCTTTAACAGCATTACCTGAAGTTGTAGCAGCATTTTCAAAATTAACTAAAAGCAAATCTGTTTTAGAAGTTACATTAGCTACATTTACAAAAGGATCTTGCCCACTTGAAAGTACTCCTACCATATTACGTGCAAACATAACATCCCCTGTAACAGCTATTGATGCATTACCCTTATTTTCATTAGTAATGCCATTACCATTATCTAATACCATTAATCCTGCTAAAAGAATCAATAATGCAATAATAGCAACTATAACTAATTTTCTAAACTTCTTCATTTAAACACTACCTTCTCATGTCCACTCAACATTAGCAAATTTTGCATTTACTTAATTAATAATACTGGTACATCAGAAGTTCTCATAAGTCTTTCTGAAACTGAACCTATTTGAGTATCTGAAACACAGCTCTCATCAAAAGACACGAATCTATTATTATTTGAACCATGTGCATGAATAACAACTAAATCAGCATGTGTTTGATTAACAATGAATTTCATGTCCCTTAAAGGATCAGCTGTAATTAAATGTTCGATTACTTCAACTCCAGCATCATTAGCTTTTTTGGTAATTTTTGATAAAATTGAATTACCTTCATCTTCTTCAGAATCATAACTACTGAAAGAAAATTCTTCAAGAACATTAATAGCAGCAATTTTGGAGTTAAACTTTTGAGCTATTTCAATAGCAACATCTGCTGCCTGATATCCATAATCAGATCCATCTACAGGAACTGCAATAATATCGAACATGTTTATTCTCCTTTTAAATAATCTGCATGACAAAAATCAATGAAATTATCAACTATTTTATCAATATCTTCACTATCATCAATGATTTTTCCATCATCCATAAATACTGCTCTATTACTTACTTCTTTAATGAAATCAGTATTGTGGGAAATCATTACAATTGTAATTCCATAAGTTTTTGATATTCTCTTAAGAGCATTAGTAACATCCCTTAAAGTAACTGGATCTAAATCTCCAAACGGTTCATCTAAAAGCAAGAATTCTGGTTTGGAAACTAATATCAATGCAAGCATTACTCGAACTTTTTGACCTCCAGATAATTCATATGATTTTCTATGCAAAATATCCATATCTAAATCAAGACTTTCAAATATATCTTTAACTGCTTCATTTGTTGCAGTTTCAGGGAATCTAGGGAATAAATCATCTAAAATATCAGAATCAAGACCAATTTTTTTCAATCTGTCCCTTGCTTCTAATTCAGGCAAATCAGTAAGTAAATAAAATGAATCTAATAATTCTTCACTAAGACCAATTTTTCTAGCTCTTTCTTTAGCTTCATTGACAATATTTTGATTCTTATAACCTAATCTAGTAGCTAATTGGCTTAATACAGTAGCATAATGACTTAATGCAAATTCTTGGTGCATGAAACCTAATTTAGACCTGATTTTCATACGTGCAATGCCTGGAATGTCGATGTCATTCCATTCTCCATCAACATTATACATAACTTCTCCTTTATCAGGGTCTTCCAGTCCACCAAGCATCCTTAAAAGAACAGTTTTACCAGCGCCACTTGGACCGATAATACTTAAAATATTTTCTTTTTGAACATTGAAATTTACATCTTCAATTTGTAAAACTTCACCACCGCTTAATAGGTAAAACCTTTTGTGAATATCATTTAGTTGAATAACATCTTCATCAGTTGCAATATTTTCTATATCAACAATATCGTCCATGTCTGCCATGAATTTATCACAAATTTCATTTGCAGAACCTTCATCGACAATTTCACCATCTTTAAGCAATATAACCCTATCTGCTAAATATTTTTGAATATCTGGCAAGTGAGATACAATAATAACAGTTATATTTAACTCCTTATTGATTTTTTTAACTGCATTCAATATTTCCTGTTTTGTTTTAGGGCATGCCATAGTTGCAGGTTCATCAAGAAGTAAAGCTTTAGGTTGTTTAGCAAGTTGTCTTGCCATGATAAGTCTTTGTTTTTCACCACCACTTAATACTGATGCATAATGGTCTTGTTTATGAGTTAAAGAAACTAGTTCTAAAAGTTCATCGGCTTCATGACCAAATTCACTTTCTGCAACTTCAAAATTAGTATCTCCTTCATCAAAATATTTTCTTGCATATAATTTTCTTAAGATATTTTCACGAACAGTATCTGGCCATATACCAAAAGATCTTTGAAGATGTATAGCTGTTTCTTTTTTAAGTTTATTATAATAAAATTGAGATGATTCTGAAGTAACTTTTGCTTCACCTACTTCGATACTTCCACTATCTATATGTTCAACACCTCTAAGTGCTCTTAATAAAGTAGTTTTACCTGAACCACTCTTACCCATAATACCTAAAATTTCACCTTCTTTAACTTCAAAACTAACATCATTAAGTGCAGTGATTTTAGTTCCATCAGCTAATTCATAATCTTTACTTACATTTTCAACTTTTATCATTCTTTATTGCCCCATTATATATCAATACAAATTTATATTAATGAAAGTATTTATA
>NZ_JBNMGD010000001.1:0-69018 GCF_050872065.1 Methanobrevibacter sp. | reverse complement strand
ATTATTATAATATAAAATTTTCAGATATTATAATTAATATCCGATATATTAATATCCTACTATAAATATATAATATAATACATTATCTAAACAAATATTTTTCCAAGAGGTGAAAAACATGCTTATATTAGCCACAAGTAAAATTCAAAGTAATTACCAAACTACAATCCCAAAAGAAATAAGAAAAAATTATGATATCAACAAGGAAACCGTTGTAGAATGGACTATCAACGAAAAAGGAAATCCTGAAATAACTTTCAGGAAGAAAAGAAGTTTTAAAAAATTAGCAGGTGCATTTAAAACTGAAGAAAAAACCAATGCAGTAGAATTGAAAAGGAGTTTATACGAATGAACAAAATATTCTTAGATACTTCATTTATACTGGCTTATGTCAATTCAAACGATGAACTACATGAAAATGCTTTAAGACTAGAGAAAACAGAAAACATATTATCACAAGACTGTTATATTAATAACAATGTATTAAATGAAGTCTTAACCTTAATAGGCAAAAAAATCAACATTGATGCTGCTGAAGAAATATATTATGGATTAATTGACAGCTTTGAAATATTAAATGAATACAATATCTTCAACTATACAGCAAAAACATTTGACATCTTCAAAAGGATTGTTGGTCTAAACAGTAAAAAAACAAAATTGAGTTTTACTGATTCAAGTATTATTTTAACCATGCAAGAATCAAATATTAGATATTTAGCTAGCTTTGATCAACAATTTAAAAATTTTGATGAAATTAATTTGATTGGTTTAGATTATCTATAAAAACAAAAAGAAAAAAATATTGAAAGAAGTATACAACGAGTAATTTTATAATTGCTAATCAATTACTTACTTATCTAATCAATATTTAAAACAATTACTGGTTTTTTTGGAATAACAATTACTACAGCTTTGACAAATTGCTACTCCCTCACCATTTTCTTTCCAATCTGCTAAAAAATCAGCTTGAGCAACAAATGGTTTAGACATTGAGATATATTCAACAGTTGAACTATTTAAAACCTCATTGATTGTTTTCATATCCCTAAGGGACCCGCCTAAAATAACCGGAATATCAACCGCATCAATTAATTTTTCAGCATAAACTAAAAATGGATGTTTTTCTCCTTTGTCATAAACTTGTGATATTGTCCGTGCAGTAAGTTGAATACTATCAGCACCTGCCTTTTCAAGTTCTTTTGCAATAGCAATACTTTCATCAGCAGTCATTCCACCTTTTCTTACATCCCATGGATTAATTCTACAGCTTACATGCATATCCATGGTCTTTTTGATAACCTTAATTATCTCAGCAGAAATCCTTACACGGTTTTCAGTATTTCCACCATATTTATCATTCCTTTGATTGAAATATGGATTCATAAACCTTGCAATATAAAAATTATTTCCCATGTTGATTTGAATTCCATCAAATCCTGCAAATGAGAATTTTTTGGCAGCCATGATTACTTCAGCTTGCAATTTTCTAATTCCTTGCTCAGTGATTTCATTGGCCTCCACTTTCTGATTTTCACCATCATCATAATAAAAAAATGCAAGTTGACCTAAAATTGGAACATCATACTTATGGGCAATATCTGTAACCATTTGATAATCCTTAATAAAACCCTTATAATTCATATTAGTTGAATAAGGGAAAAACCTGTCTTTATAATCCAATGCAAATATTTCAGATACAATTAATCCAGTACCACTGCTTGCAATCTTCTCATATCTATCATAAACATCAGGTGTTAGAAATCCTCCTTCTGAAGTTTCAGTTTCCCATGTTCCAGTTCTAACTATACGACTTTTGAGATTTAAATCTCCAAATTGAACATTATCAAAAATATCTTTCATATTATCACGACTTAACAAATTTATATTGTCTACTACTTATTCAATAGCTCAATAAGTTAAAAAAAATAATTCCCAATATTTTGAAAAGTAGTCTAATTTTTCTTGTTTTAAAAAAAAGAGTAAAGGTAATCTATTTGATTACCATTAAAGTGTCACCAGTGTTGACTGCATCACCAGGTTCTACAAAGATTTCCTCAACAACACCATCTACTTCAGATTGTATATCATTTTCCATCTTCATAGCTTCAATAACACAAATAGTGGATCCTTTGGTGACTTTATCTCCAACATTAACTTTGAGTTTGATTACCATACCATTCATAGAAGAAATTACTCCACCTTCAACTGGATGGAAATTACCGTTAGCTCCTTCTTCAATCTCCATAAATCCAGTAGGCATGATTTTAACTTCAAACATATCCCCATCAACTTCAACATTATATTGAGTTGGAATTCCAATTGTTTCATCTTCTGCAAATGCATGAGGTGGTTTGAGTTCCTCTTCTACAGCATCACCTTTAAGGAATTTTGGAGCAATTGATGGATATAATGCATAAGTCAATGCATCTTCATCAGATTTGACAAATCCTTTTTCTTCCCCTTCAGATTTATACTTATCGAATTCAGGTTCAAGTAAATCAGCAGGCCTGCATGTAGTAACTTCTTCATCACCAATGATTTTTTTAGCAATTTCCGCATTCACATCTGCAGGTGGTTTACCATACATACCTTTCATGTAATCTTTAACTTCATTGGATACAGTTTTGTATCTTTCTCCACCTAAAACATTCATTACAGCCTGAATACCAACAATTTGACTTGTTGGAGTTACAAGAGGTGGGTATCCCATATCTTTTCTAACACGAGGCATTTCTTCTAATACATCATTGTATCTATCAAGTGCATTTTGCTCTTTGAGTTGAGAAATAAGATTTGAAAGCATTCCACCAGGAATTTGATATAATAATACATCTGCATCAATACTTGTGGAAATAGGGTCTAAAATTCCTAAGTATTTTTCTTTAATGTCTTCAAAATACTTTTTGATTGAAGCTAATAATTTCAAATCAAGACCTGTATCAAATTCTGTTCCCTGAAGAGCTGCAACCATACTTTCTGTTGGTGGTTGACTTGTTCCCCATGCCAAAGGTGACATAGCAGTGTCTAAAATATCAACACCTGCTTGACATGCTGCATAGTAACTAATTGGAGTCATACCACTGGTACAATGACAATGTAAGTCAACAAGCAAATCTGTTTCTTCTTTTAATTTTGATACTAACTCATAAGCAGCAGTAGGAGTGATTAAACCTGCCATATCTTTAATTGCGACAGAATCACAATCAAGAGTTTCAAGATCTTTAGCTAAATCCACAAAACCATCAATAGTATGGACAGGACTTATGGTATAACTTATTGTACCTTGTACATGTGCACCTTGATCTTTAGCAACACGAATTGCTTTTTCCATATTCCTGACATCATTTAATGCATCAAAAACCCTGAAAACATCTACACCGTTTTCATATGATTTTTCTACAAATTTTGTTACAACATCATCAGGATAATGTTTGTATCCTACTAAATTTTGCCCCCTTAAAAGCATTTGAATAGGAGTTTTCTTAAATTCTGATTTTAATTGTCTTAATCTTGCCCATGGGTCTTCATTCAAATATCTAATGCAAGTATCAAAAGTAGCTCCACCCCAAGCTTCTACTGAAAAGAAACCAACTTTGTCCATTTCCTGAGCAATAGGAATCATGTCTCTGGTTCTCATCCTTGTAGCGAGAAGAGATTGGTGAGCATCACGAAGTGCTGTTTCTGTAAACCTTACTTTTGCCATTATTTACACCTCTTAACATTTATTTAAAAATAATCATAAAAATATCCAACTATAATATATGTATTTTGTATTATATAAAAATATGCAAAATCTCTATTGATTTCATTGGGTTCTAGAGATTTCTAAAAAAAAAATTCAAAAAAATAAGATATTGAAAAATTATCTTTCCATTTCACCGGAAATAAATTTTTCAACATTTTCAAATGCTTCATCATCAGTGTATTGGATTGGAGGGTGTTTCATAGTGTATGAGGAAATTGAAGTCAATTGTCCACCAATACCTCTTTCCAAACCGATTTTACAGCATCTTACTGCATCAATTACGCATCCTGCGGAGTTTGGAGAATCTTCTACGCTTAACCTAAGCTCAATGTTCATAGGAACATCCCCAAATGTACGGCCTTCCATTCTGAGGAAACATAACTTGTTATCGTTTTGCCATGGGACATAATCACTAGGACCAATATGGATATCCATATCATCCATTCTTTCTTTTAATACTGATTGAACGGCTTCAGTCTTGGATTCTTTTTTAGAGTCCAATCTTTCACGATTAAGCATATTCAAAAAGTCAGTGTTTCCACCAGTATTAATTTGATAAGTCTTATCTAATTTTACGCCTCTATCCATAAATAAACTAGCTAGTGTTCTGTGAGTGATAGTTGCACCAATTTGAGCTTTAATATCATCACCTACAATAGGAATTCCTTTTGCCTTGAATTTAGCATCCCATTCATCATCACTTACAATAAATACAGGCATACAGTTTACATATGCAACACCTGCATCAAGAGCACATTGAGCATAATATCTTGCAGCTTTTTCTGAACCTACAGGTAAGTAATTGACTAATATTTCGGCCCCACTTTCCTTTAAAACTTCTACAACATCAACAGGACTCTCATCGCTTACAACAAATGTGTATTCATCATCATAATTGGACATATGTTCAGCAACACCATCTAAAACATGCCCCATACTTACTTTAACATCATATTTTGGAATATCTTCTTGGAAAACTGTAGTGCAGTTCGGTTTTGCAAAAATCGCTTCATCAATAGTTTTTCCAACTTTCCTCTTGTCTACATCAAAAGTTGCGACAACTTCAATATCACTAGGTTTATATCCTCCAATATCCCAATGCATAAGTCCTATTGCATCTTCAGGTTTTTTACCATCATAATAATGTATTCCTTGAATAAGAGAACTAGCACAGTTTCCTATTCCAACAATTGCTATCTTAATTTTATTCAAATATAACACCAGCTCAATAATTATAAAATACTTTAATTAAAATAAAATACTAATATTATATGTTAATTAATATACTTTATATAATTAATGTTTAATCAAAAAATAGGAACTAAAAATATGAATCCATATATAGAAATCTTAAGACCTGGAAATGCTTTAATGGGAGCAATATCAATAATTTTAGTTGCACTTATTGACAAAACAATTTCAATTCCTATAATTCTTGCAATGTTTGCTGTCTTTTTTGAAACAGCAGCTGGAAACGTGATTAATGATTATTTTGATTACAATATCGATTTGATAAACAAACCTGAACGACCCATACCTTCCGGCAGAATTTCACTAAAAAATGGAAGGAATTATGCTTATTTACTGTTTTTCGCAGGAACTTTATGTGGTTTTCTAATTAGCTATCTTACAGGCAATTGGATACCATTTGCAATCGTGCTGTTTACAGACATAGTTCTTTATCTATATGCATATACCCTAAAGGCAACTCCATTAATTGGTAACTTGATTGTTGGATTCTTGACTGGATTTGGATTCGTGTTTGGAGGATTTACAATCAACAATCCAAGCATTATCGCAACTTCCATATTCTTAGGATTCTTTGCATTTGTAATGACAACCGCACGGGAAATTATAAAAGACATCGAAGACATTGAAGGAGACATGGCAGATAATGCAAAGACATTACCTATTTTGATTGGTAAAAAAAAGCCTGCAGTACTTGCAGCTATATTAATAATATTAGACAGCGCATTATGTCCTCTGCTTTATTACTACAATGTTTTTGGAATATTATATTTAATTGTTATAGCTATTGCAGTTATATTATTCGTTTATTCTGCAATTTTAATATTAAAATCACAGGAAATGAAAGTCGCCGCAAAAGTTTCTAAAAATTTAAAAATTGGAATGCTAATAGCTTTCGTTGCTTTTGCTCTTGGATCTTTAATATAATAAATCTGAAAAATAATAGTATTTTAGATTAATAAATTAATGAATTAATCATCAAATTTAATTCATTTACTTTTTTTTATTTAAATACCTCGTTAATTTTTTTGTTTTGAAAACTCCTATCAGTATATGACCTCTTTTTTTAAAAAAAATATCCTAAAAACTTATTTCTTATGATTTTATTAATTGTAATAATCTCAAATCATCATTACTCCAAATTTAACTCCACTATCCCCACCCATATTTAAAACATCTTCTCCTCTCAAAAAATCAAGATAATCCTTTCTTTAAATAATTATAAGAATTATATAACTTTATATATTGAAATAATAAGAAGTAATAATATGTTTAAAGAATTTAACATAAACAAAAAGGACAAGATATATTTAACAGCCATTATAATATTTAGTACAATATTAGTAGGATATTATATTAATTTCAACAATTCAATAGGCATTTCATGTTCTGATGTTTATGTTTATCTTTTAAATTCTCTTTATTATGCTGGTGAAAAAGTAAATATTACTCAGTTTATTCATATATCTCCAGTTATCTGCTTTTTTACTTCACTTCTCTTTAGAGTAGGAGTCACCGATAAGGTAGCAATATACATTGTTACCGGCATATTTGCAATAATTGGAAATGTTGGATTTTACCTATTGTTAAAAAAATTCTTTAACGAAGAATTAAGCCTAACCGGTACAATACTTTATTCATCATTTTCCCTTTACTTAATCTGGCTTGCAAACGGAACATTGGACATTCCTGCAGTAGGAGTAATTATTTGGATTGCATTATTTACAATAATCGCAGTTCGTGAAAACCCTAAATATTATCAATATGTAATACCATTGATGGTTATTGGACTTTATACAAGATATACTGTAATACTGACCATACCTGCATTTTTCCTGTTTTATGTCCTTGAAAACGGATTTAAAATAAAACATGAAGATAAAAAATACATAAAAAAAGGAATAATCATAGCCATAATTATTGCAGTGATTATATTTTTAATTGTTTTTGCTATGGGACAAGGCAGGTTTGATGCTGCTAGCCAGATGGCAAATGGAGTTAAAGGAGACACCGGATCAAAAAACGATCCTGCATTTAACCCTGATTCAAGTTATTATCTGGTAAATTACATAAATTTCATATCAAATTCACATACGGTATTTGAAACAAATCCTACATTATACTCCCCTACAATTTTATCCTATATAATATATGCATTATTAATTATTGGAGGAGGATTCTGGTTATATGACCATAAAGGCAATGTTAACTTAAGTAAGAAAGACATTCTTGCAATTGGGATAATCCTAATTGCCATTATAAGTTTTAACAGAGTTACTTCCGTAATTACATCAATATTGGCTTATATTGGGATTTATTTGCTTGCTAAAGACAAGGGACATAATAATGGAATATTTATGCTTGGTTGGATTTTAGCAAATGCAATATTTCTTAGCTTTGATATCGTTAAGGTCAACAGATATATACTCCCTACATTTCCTCCATTCATATTCTTTGTTTTAATGGCAATAGAAAACATCCATTCACATGTAAAAATCAACAAGAATATAATTCCAATTGCTCTAATAATACTGTTTATCGTTCAAGCTTTTGCATTTACATCAACCGTTGGACCGACAGACAAGTATTTAAACCCTGAACAGATTTCAGACTATATAATCAACACCAATTCAGACTATGAAAACATGACTATTGGAGCATATAATCTCAGACCATACAGCTGGTGGCTTGGACCAAACATAACAGGAATTCCTTCAAGCAACCAAAGTGGAATAGACCAGAGTAATATAAGTTATTACATATCAAATAATCCTCTTGATAATTTGACAAACTTCAGTGAAATAAAAAACATCAATGATTTGTATTTATATAAAAACAATAACTTTTAAGTCTAAAACACTATCGAAAAATTATGTTTTTAATTATTATTAGAAACATATATAATAAAAAAAATAAAAAAATAACAATATAAAAAGTATTAAGAGGATAATATGAAAGTTGTATGCTGTAAGAACTGTGGTGCAAAATACCAACTCGATGATAATGATGATATATCTACATTCGAGTGTTCTTCATGTGCAGGTGACTTAGAATACTTAGAAGACTATTCTAATGAAAAAGAAAAAACAGATAAACCATTTATTAGTTCAACAAAGTATAATAATTCCTACATAGTCCAATGTCAAGACTGCGGACTAAAATACAAAATTAAAAGTAGTGACAGTATACTCGACTATGAATGTGACAGCTGCGGTGGATCTTTAAGATATCTAGATGAGAATATGAATAATGAATTAGACTCTTATCTTGAAGAAAAACGTACAGAGCTTGAAAACATTAGAAAAGAATCAGAGCCTAAAGAACCAACATCTGAAGAAATAAAAACAGAAGATGACACTCACTCACTAAGATCACTTACTGATAAACTTGAAAATTTCTTTTCAGAAGAGCATATGCAGCAAATTGCAGACTCTGAAAAAGAAGAAGAGGAGATACAAGAAAAAGTAATCTTAAAAACAGCAAGAACTACCATACCACCATCCGTTTTATCAAGATTTGGAAAAGAATTTGCAGTTCCAAAAACCGAAGATTATGATATCTTAAAGAATTTCCTTAAAACTGAATTCTTCAATGGAATAGAAAAATACTATCCAAAAAACGACAACCCAGAATCAAATAAGAGTTTCCTTGATAAAATTAGCTTAAAAGAACCTGAGATTGGTGAAATAACACCAAAAGAAAATTCAATTAGAAATAACGACTCAATTGATGTTGAAATCCAAAATGGTAAAAATATAATTATCATCATAGGAGTAGTCATTTTCATTTTAAGTATAATTGAAATTCTAACTATAAACAGTGGTATAGGAGTTGTCGCCTTATTTATTGGAGTAATCATCTTATGTTATGGAATTTATAGAACAAGAGATATAAAACAAACTGAAGAAAGAACAAGAATAATTAGAGAACACTTGTTAAGTCTTCCAGAAGAGTTTTATGTATTCTATAATGTTAAAACTCCAACTTCCACATCAGGTATTAACCATGTTGTTGTAGGTCCAACTGGAATCTATGCATTGCTTTCACAAAAATATAACCCAAAACTTAGATTAGAAGCAGAAAACGAAAATTTGAATTTAATCGGAAGTAGTGAATCTGAAGAGGATAAACTTGAAGAAATTCCAAGCTATGGAAATACAAGGAAATTCAAATACACTACAAAACAAGCTAAATTTTCACAAGATAATAAAGTGAAACAAAAAGCATTAAGCTTAGGTGAGGATTTAATAAACTTCCTTAATGACAACAATATCAGAAACTGTTTTGTTGAACCGTTAGTTGGATTCATAAACAATGAAGTTGTGGTTATAAATATGCCTCTAACTGATGAAGACTTATTTATTGAGGAATTATTAAATAAAATCCAAACTGCTACAATCAAATTAGATTCTGAAACAATCGATAAATGTGCTGTTTTAATCAGCAAATATTCAGCAGATTGTTCTTCAGAAATTTAATTTCTTTTTTTTATTTTTTCTATTAAATAATTTCAAACAACTATTCATTGTAATTAAGAACTTTAACACCAACTATTTTCGTATTTTTAAAAAAATAAAAATACAACCCCATTATCCAATAAAACTATCATATGCATTATCAAACAGACCCTGGTGCAAGTTATGCAGATCAGAAATTAGAAGAAGCATATCCTGAAGATTATAATGGAATAAATTCTTCTTAAATATTCTTCTTTTTTATTTTTTATGACAACATATCATATTCAATTAAAGAACCTTTAGAAATATCCCTATTAACTATTTTACCAAGAATACTATCTACTTTTGATGGAGAAATACCTTTTCCTGGTCTTTTAAAATCAATATTAGAATTAGTGATTGTTTCGCCTGACTTAATATTTTCTTTTGCAACAATGGATTTTCTGACATTATTTCTTGAAAAAGACTCGCAAATCAAAGGTTGTTTATTCTTATAACCATTAATTTTAGACAACATACTAGTATTTAATCTAATAATACGAGCATCCTCCTCATCCATAGCAAATTCATGGCCTTCAAAAGATTTATCCAATGTAAAATATTTTTCCAATACAACTGCACCATAGTTACATGCAGTTGTTAAACTAAACATTAAATCATCAAAAACTGTATAATCTGAGTAACCAACATCATAATCCTTAAAATTTTCTATAAGATCTTTAATCATTAAAAGATTGGCATCTTCTAGTTTTGTAGGATATGATAATACTGAATGCATTAAAATTATGTCAAAATTAGAATTGTCTTCAATGCAATTTATAGCATCTCTTATTTCTTTTAAGTTAGCTGCCGCTGTGGATAATAAAATAGGTTTTTGTTTGTTTGAAATATGATCAATAAGCGGAATATTATCCAAATCCGAAGAAGCGATTTTATAAACCTCAACTACATCATCCAAATTATCAACAATTTCCTTATTAACAGGAGTTATTATAAATGTCATCCCCATCTCCTTACAATACCCTGCTAATTGTTTATAATCATCATAACTTAATTGATCATCCTGATTTAAATCTTGCCCATAATTACAATGCAAATATTCCGAATCACCAACATGGAAATTAACTCCATTAATTCCACATTCACTACATTTTTTAACCAGTAGCTTTGCAACCTCAAAATAAGATAAATCCTCTTTTTTAGCAAAATCATAATAATTAAAACTGATTTCACCAATTAAAAAAGGATGTTTGTTAAATATCCTCATGATACATCATCATTCATTATGAAATTCCGATATTCCTCTTTAATGACCGCATAAATATTTTCATAGCCATGCTGTAAATCAATAGCTTTCATTTTGTTATGCATTTCTACTCTAAGGTCATAATCATTGACTAACTTTAAGAATTCATCAATGAACTCCTCTCTTGTTAAAGAATCAACATCACCTAAATTTAAAATTCCATTAACACTGTTTGCAAAAACATGAGATGTTTCCAAATCATTTTGATAAACAGAAATTGTAGGAATACCCAATGCACATGCATCATAAACAATTTTACTTGCAGAAGTGATTAATATATCTGCCTTGAACATGAAATCACTAATATTTGAAACATTTTGATAAATTTGAACTAAAGGATTAGACTCATATTTGGATATGAACTGTTCAATATTCTCATATCCTCTACCCAATATAATATTTATCTTCTTATCATATGTAGTAGATAAGATTAACTCTAAAAATGTTTCTGATAAATGTTTAGGGTCATTACCATCAATCATAATCAAAATATTGTTTACTTCCTGAGTAATTATTTTATGTGGCTGTAAGTAGAATTCATCTTTAAGAACATGGAACTTTTGACCATTATACACATTTGTATCACTTAAATCATGTTCGTATAACGAATCAAACACAACATTAGCAAAATTTGATCCAGCACCTACATCATCAAAATTAACAACAAAATATCCTTTCTCTTTTAAATCAGTTATATATTCCTCAGTAGTGTTTGATACATCATTAATCACTATCTGACAACCGAATTCTTCTAAGATATTATAAATTGATTCATGTCCATCATAAACTTTAAAATTAAACCCTGCTTTTTTAACTAAATCTTGTCCTAATTCATACTTTTCATCTAAAATAAATAAAACTTCATGAGAAACCATCTTTGATGCGAATGATAAACAAGTATCAAGTCTTCTAGTTCCAATTTCATCATGAGCATTTACAACAATACCCATTCTTTTTCTTCTAAGAAGTAACTCAACAATCCACCAATCCTTAAAACTATCAATGACAATAGCTTCTTCATCAGACAATTCAATTACATTAACATTATCCCCAATAAAAGAAACTTCATTAATGAATCCTCTGCGAGTGGCTATTATAGCACCAGTTTCTCTAAAAGATTTAGGTAAATCATTTTTATCAGGCCTTTCAACATAATTAGGGAAATATCTTCTATTTTCCTCATCATAACTCCAGGATAAATGATTGTCCTCAACAACTGAAATTACAGTTTCAAGGGCAAAATCATCAAATTTTTCAATAGCTTTATCTAAAGTCTGTGTTTTAATCAATGGAGACGTTGGAGACAATTTAATTACAATATCATATTCGTCAAATGCTGATTTTTCTTTTTCAACCATAGCATTGAAAACAATAGCACTTAATGACATGCCTCCTTCAGGTAATTCTTTTGAACATCTGATAACACTTACACCAACTTTCTCGGAAATTGATGCAATTTCAGAATCATCTGTAGTTACAACAACATCATCAACATATTGAGATGATTTAGCACAGTTAATTGCATGAAAAATCAAGGGTTTATCATGTAATAAACGAGCATATTTTCTGGGAATCTTCTTTGAGTTCCCATTAGCCGGAATAACTACTAAAATTTTATTATTATTAAACATGTTAATCTTTATATCCATAAATTTAATTAATACAATAATAAATATACTTATAATATATTATTAAATCTTTGGTGTTAAAATGAATATGAAAAGTATGTCTGATAAATTATTAAAAAAAATAAATGAATTATCCACACCTGTTAAGATAATGCATGTTTGTGGTTCACATGAACATACAATAATGGAAAATGGAATTAGAAGCTTACTCCCAGAAGAAGTAGAAATCATTGCAGGGCCAGGATGTCCTGTTTGTGTGGTTCCATCACGTGAAATTGATGAAGCATTAGAACTAATCGACAAGGGCGTTACAATTACAACCTTCGGAGACATGTTAAGAGTTCCAGGTTCTGAAAGATCACTTGCAGATGCAAAAGCTGAAGGAGGAGATGTAAGAGTAGTTTATGGAATCAACAGAGCTATTGAAATAGCTGAAAAAGAAGATAATGATGTTGCATTCATATCAGCAGGTTTTGAAACAACTGCTCCTACCACAGCAGCAGAATTGTTAGCAACACCCCCTGAAAATTTCTCAGTGCTCTCATGCCATAGGTTAATACCTCCAGCTATTGATTTTTTAATTAACTCCGGAGAAACCAGCTTAAATGCATTAATTCAACCAGGACATGTTTGTACAATCATTGGAACCAAACCATTCGAATATTTCTCAAGCAAATTTGGAATTCCTCAAGCTGTAGCTGGATTTAATCCATTGGACACACTAATGTCAGTATATATGATTTTAAGACAAATCCATAACGAAACACCAAAAATAGAAAATGAATACACAAGGGCAGTTAAAGAAGAAGGAAATACTATCGCACAGGAAAAAATGGAACAAGTATTCGAAGTAACCTCCAGAGAATGGAGAGGATTTCCAAAGATACCAAATTCCATCTTAGAAATTAAAGATGAATTTAGTGAATTTAATGCACGTGAAAAATACGACATTGAAGTTAAAAATGTTACAGAAGCACCGAAAGGATGTATTTGCGGACCTATTTTAAGAGGACTTGCAAGACCAGAAGACTGTAAACTATTTAGAAAAACATGTAATCCATTACACCCTATTGGAGCATGTATGGTAAGTAAAGAAGGAACCTGCAACATCGCACACAGATATTCAAGAGGATAATATGACAATTGAAGCGATTGCAGTAGATATTGATGGAACAATAACAGATGAAAAAAGACACATTTGTATTTCTGCTATTGAATCATTAAGAAAAGCAGAAGCTAACGGAATACCAACAATTATTGTAACTGGTAACGTTGTCAACTTTGCTTATGCTGCTGAAGTGTTAATTGGTTGTAGTGGAGGACTTGTAGCTGAAAATGGTGGTGTTGTTTTTAAAGAAGGAGAAAACAATAATGCAGTTGAAACATTAGTTGAAAGATCCTTTGTGACATCTGCTGAGGAACATTTAAAAGAAAAACTAGGTGAAAAATTTGACAAACATGCATCTCATGATAACATGTACAGATTAACAGAAACTGTATTCTACAAGACCCTCAGTGAAAAAGAATTAGAAGATGCACTAAAAGATTTTAAATTCCTAGATGAACTTGAAATTTATGACAGTGGCTTTGCACTACACGTCACAGATAAACGTGTGAATAAAGGAACTTCACTCAAATATTTATGTGAAAGAAACGGAATAAATATGGATAATGTTATGGCTATTGGAGATGGTCAAAACGATGAAGATTTCTTAAAACAAGCAGGATATAGAATAGCTGTAGGAAATGCTGAGGATAAGTTAAAGGAAATTAGTACCTACACTTGTAAAAATAATTTTGGTGATGGCGTAGCAGAAGCTATTGAAAAATTTGCATTATAGTGATAAAATGATATACGAAATAGCACAAAAAGCGAAAAAAGCAATAGAAAATGATTGTGATGCTTACGAAATATATATTGATGAATCAAAATCTATCGAGCTTGACTCCAGAAAAGAAGAATTGAATTTTGCAAAAGAAGAAATTGAACGTGGAGTAGGTATCAGAGTAATTAAGAACAATAAAGTAGGTTTTGCATTCACTTCAAATATGGATAAAATAGCTGAAACCGCAGCACAGTCAATTGAAAACACAAAATTAAATAAAACTGATGAAAATTATGCTTTTGCAGAAGTTGAAGAAATCCCAAGTGTTAAAAAAGTATATGATAAAAAATTTAATGACTTAAGTCTAGATGAATCCATTGAATTTTTAAAAAACACCATTGATACAACAATTGACCAAGGGTGTGACATAACTGGTTCCGGATTTTCAGCAGCTGAAGGCAAATCACTTATCTTAAATTCAAATGGAGTTTCTATTGAAAACGAAGGCACAGGATTTGGTATTGGATTATCTGTGACTACTCAAAAAGATGGAAAAATTGCAACAGCTTATAACTCACAATCCTCAAGATTCTTTGATTTAGATGGTGAAAAATTAGCTATTGAAGCATGTAATCTTGCTAAAAGTTCTCTTGATACAAAACCGATTGAAACAAATGATTATAGTGTTGTTCTTGATTATTATGCAGCAATTGGTCTTTTACAAACATTTATGGGTGCATTTGATGGTGAGAGTGTTATGAGAGGAAGATCCATTCTAAAAGATAAAATGGACTCCCAAATAGCTAATTCTAACTTGACAATTACTGATAATCCTCTTTTAGAAAAAGGATTGTGCACCTCAAAATGTGATGGAGAAGGTAGTGCAAGTCAAAAAACTGATTTAATAAAAGAAGGAGTTTTAAATTCATTTATTTATGATATTTATACTGCAAATAAATCAGGTGTTAAAACAACATCTAATGGTCTTAGAGATTCCTATTTATCAACCCCTATGATTTCTCCTACAAATCTTGAATTTAAATTTAAAGACATGAAAGATTTATCCGAAGTTAACAAAGGTGTTTTAACAACTAGTGTTTTAGGAGCACACACTGCAAACCCTATTTCTGGAGACTTTTCAGTTGAGGCAAGCAATGCATTTAAAATAGAAAATGGAGAATTGACTGACCCCATCAATAAAGCTATGATTTCTGGAAATATCTTTGAAATTATGAAAAAAGTAGAAGGAATAAAATCAGAAATAAAACAATACGGTTCATTTATTATTCCAAAATTGTTAGTTCATGACTTAAGAGTTGTTGGACAAAATTAATAAATAGAAAAATTAAATCTTTTTTAATTTTTCTCTATATCTACTGATTGTAGAATCATTATAATCAATGGATAAATAATCTAATGTTATTTTTTTGTTATCATCAAACTCCTTTAGCTTATCGTCCATAATTTCATCAATTTCTTTATCTAATTTTCTTATTTGATTTTCAAAAGAATATTCAGACTTTTTCATGAGCCTATTTGTTTTTCTAGATATTTTCTCAATTTCTTTATCAATATCAAATTCTTCGTTTTTAGGCATATAAAACACCTACATTTCAATAATAGGCAATTGAATCTCAGTTATATATTCTTTTTCATCATTACAATTATGAATATTTTTTATTAAAACTTCTTTAGGGGATCCAATAATATCATAATGGTTTTCTTGAGCAATTTCAACTAATTTCTCGTAGGTCTCCATTATATTATCATTAGAACCATAATGAATAGTAGATAAAACTTTGTTTGGAATCATATCTACAACACGAATTCTATCAGTTTCATTAGCATCATCTTTAATAGGAATACTTACATCATATACAACGTCACCCTCATTGACTTGATGTCTTGGTGAGAAATAAACAATGAATGGTTCACCAACAGTTTCAATTTCTTCAGCATCAACCCAACCCATCAACATGGAAAGGAAAATTTCCAAATCAGTGATTGGAGTTTTACAATTAATAACAGCTAATTTTTGTTCTGGAATTACTTTAACTTCAGTTTCCATTTTTACACCTTAATATTTTATAATAGTTAATTGAATAAATAAACTTCTACTTCTTCACCTTCATCTAAAAGTTCAACAGATTTTGGAACTTTTACATATCCATCAGCAGTTGAAAGTGAAAATATTGCTCCTGAATCTTTGAATATTGGATGAATATCTTCTCCATCAACTTTAACAAGTTGATATTGCATCCTTCCAACAGGAGAATGAATTCTTCTAGTCATTTTACCTTTAACAGTGTCAAGTTCAAAGTCTTTATTGATTCCTGCTAATTTAGTTAGTGGTTCTGCTATAAATGCATTAAATATCATTAAAGCAGAAACAGGATTTCCCGGAAGTCCAATGACTAATTTATCTTCGATTACACCAACAATGGTTGGTTTACCAGGTTGAACTGAAATACCATGAATGTAAACTTCACCTAATTCCTCTAAAACACTGTTTAAAACATCCCCAAGACCTGCAGAAGTTCCACCAGAACAGAGAATAATGTCTGATTCTTTTAAACAATCAGTTATTTTTTGTTTAACTTCATCATAATCATCCCTCATGATGCCTAAAAAACGTGCATCTCCCCCACAGGAAATAGCTGCGTTTTTAATCATACCACCATTAACATCATAGATTTTACCGTATTTTAATTCTTCTCCTTGAAGTGTGATTTCATTTCCAGATGAAATAACGCCAACACTAGGTCTCTTATAAACTTCAATAGTTTCAAAACCTTGGGATAGTAACACCCCAATTTTACCAGGATTTAAAAAATCACCCTTTTTGAGGATTAATTTACCTTCTTCAATATCAGACCCTTTACGAGCTACATCTTGTGTAGGAGTGGCTGTAGTCAATAGATTAACTTTACCATCTAATTTTTCAGCATATTCAACCATTACAACAGATTCAGCACCTTCAGGCATTGCAGCACCAGTACTGATTTCAATACATTTTCCTTTTTCGACTTTTTTATCAGTTACGGCACCTGCTTCTAAGAAATCAATTACATCCAATGTTTTAGGAGATTCTTCTGATGCACCAAAACTATCTTCAGCAACAATCGCAAATCCATCTTTTAAAGCTTTATTGAAAGGTGGAAAATCCATTTTTGAATAAACATCTTCAAATAAAACTCTTCCATATGCTTCTGTAACAGGAATTTCTTCACTTTGTTGATTTAACTTTTCATTGAATAAATCTTGGATAATATCACTGGCTTCATCACATTCTTTAATCTTTAAAAATTCAGTTCCCATAATCACCACTTATATAACATACAATAAATTAATATATAATATATTGATAAGTCATTATAAATTTATCATTCAATTACTTACCAAATGCTCTCACAAAACCAAAAAATAAATATGAAGGACATAATTATGAAAATGAATGATGAAGACATGATGATACTCCAAGAATTCTACGAAACACGCCGACTAAAAAAATCATCAGTAAAAGGATACAAAGACGTTATAAGAATATACACATTATTCAACGATTTAACCCTTACTGAATTACTTGAAGAAGCAAGAACCGAAGAAAAAGACCGTTTACCATGGATAGACCGTACATTAAAACAAAGATTAACAGACTTCCGAGCATACCTCTACGATAACTACAGTAAAAAAACCGCAAAAATACACTTCAGCAGAATCAGAACAATCTACACACACTTCTATATAGAAATACACAAACTACCTGAAATACAATCAGAAGACCTGGACCCACCAATCACATACAAGGATCTGCCAACCAAATCAATATTACAAAAAGCATTAAGCATTAGTGAACCCATGATACGGGCATTAATATTATTCATGGTATCATCAGGCTGCGCTAAAAAAGAAGCCCGTCATTTAACAATACAAGATTTTATTGACGCCACAAGTGAATACCATGATAAAACTGATATACATGATGTTCTTAACGAATTAAAAGACCGTGATGATATAGTACCAATCTTTCATTTATACAGATATAAAACAAAAAAATGGTTTTATACTTGCTGCACACCTGAAGCAACCGAAGCCATCATACATCACTTAGTTAAACTGCTTAACAATCATGCACATCTCAAGCCAGATACTCGCATATTTGATATAAATAAAGATTACTTCAACAATTACTTCAAGGAAATCAACACTGCATTAGGATTGGGGAAAGTGCGAAACTATAATCGTTTCACCAGTCATATGCTCAGACGATACCACGCAAGCACGCTGAAAAGTGAAGGTTTGGATAAAGATACAATTAATACTTTGCAGGGAAAAGGTCAAAACCCTACTGATGAAGCTTACTTCAAAGTCAACCCTTCAAAATTAAAAGAGAAATATGTCAAGTACATGCATTGTTTATTTGTTGACTTTGATATTAAAGAAGTCAAACCCGAGGAGGTTATCCAGTTAGAAAATGAGAATGCTATTTTGAAGGAACAGAATAAACATTATCAGGAGATTGTTGATAATATTGATGCTCGCATTGATGAGAAAATTAATGCTGCTATGAAGAATAATAGTGATGATTTGGAGGATTTGTTTATGTAGTTCTTTTTTTGTGTGTTTGGTTAGTGTTTATATTGTTTTGTTGAACACTAGTTTTTCAAACACATTGTACTTCATTTTTCACTACTGAACAAACAAACAAGAATTTTATTATAATATTGAACAATAATATTTTAATTTTCAAATAAAATGAATAGAAAGTTTTATATTAACTCTCAACAAACATACTAATTGACATAAAAAAGGAGAAAAAAATTGGAGGAAAAATCATGAATGAAGATATTAATTATAGCCCTGAAAAACTTAAAGCAGTAATACATTACATCATAAGTAAATGTGGCTTAAACCATAATGTCGGCAGAACAGTAATGTATAAATTATTATACTTTTCTGATTTTAATTTTTAT
Organism: Methanobrevibacter sp.; assembly: GCF_050872065.1. Lineage (GTDB taxonomy): Archaea > Methanobacteriota > Methanobacteria > Methanobacteriales > Methanobacteriaceae > Methanocatella. The sequence goes on along the minus strand of NZ_JBNMGD010000001.1, from coordinate 49,832 downwards.
GAATTATATGAAACACCAATCACTGGAGAAACATATATTAAAAAACCAAATGGTCCCATATCTTCACATTTCTTAGATCTAAAAGATGAATTAATAAAGGAAGGGAAAATTAAAGAGGCCACTGAAAAAGTAATTGATTATAACAAATACAAATACACATCTTTAAAAGAACCTGAAATATCATGTTTAAACAACAATGAATTAAATGTTATTAACGATACTATCAATAATATTTCAAATATGAGTGCAAAGGAAATTAGCGATTACTCACATGGAGACATGCCCTGGAAAGTTGCTGAAAATGGTGAAGAATTAGACTATGAATTCGTATTTTACCGTGACCCAGAATATGTTGTGAGGGAGTATGATGAGTAACTTGGATAATTATACCTTTGATAACCATCCTCTTTTCGAAAATGAATTTAACAAAATCATTCGTAAACACCAATGTCCTTCATTAAAAGAAGATTTTGAAAGATTAAAAATAGTATTAGTTCAAAAACTTGAAGATGACAACCAATTCCCAGTTTCATTATGTAATAGAATTTCTGGTTTAAATAGGAACGTTAAATTCCCTGCTTTCATTGTTAAAAACTTTCGTTGCAAAGGAATAAATAAAGGGTCACGTTCAGGTTTCAGAATTACATTCCTATTTTCAAGAGAAGACAATTTATTTTATTTCGTTGAAATTTATAATAAAAATAAAAAACCAGTTGAAAATAAAGAAAGAATTAACAACCTATTCTCACCAAAAAAATAATAAATGAAATGCATTAAAAAAAAGAGAGGATGAAAAAATGGAGATTAAAAAAATCGGATTGATTTTAATAATCATTTGTGTAATAATAATGGGAGCCACTTTCATATACACTAACCAAAACACTACAAATAATAGTAGTGCTCATGTAAATAATACAACTAACATTACAAAGAATGCAACATTAAATAATACTAATGTTACAGAAGAACCAGTAAAAGAAGATTCATCTTCTCATGAAAGCAGTTCATCAGATTCTAAAAGTTATGTTGAAAAATGGGATGAATCTCAGCAAACCGATGGGGATTGGGCATATACTCATGATCAACCTGTAAAAACTGGTGATGATGGGAAAGAATATAAAAGAGTATATGATGAAGATTCCGGAAAAAGTAGTTGGCAATCAATGGATGCTAGTGATTATGAAGATTAAACATAAATAAAAAGAAATAAATAAGTTTGTAAAAAAAGAGTGTGTGAGGTCGTAGGAACGGCAATTCCTCTCCCACATACTCTGGCTACAAAAAAATAAGTACCTCGACAGAAGTGATTAAAATTTTAGTAACCAATATTATATTAGAGAATAAGAATTATTTAATACTTACTAATTTCAAAAATATTTTTCAAGATTTATTTTTAAAATTTAGTGAGGTTGTTAGTGGTGTTTATTCAGCTTTTTTTATTGTTACTGTAGTTCCAGTTTCATCTATGTTGACTTCCCAAGTAACAGTGTCTCCAGGGTCAATTTCTAAGAATTTTCTAACTTGTTGTGGGATTATCAACCTTGCTGAATCAAATTTACTACTTCCTTTTCCTACTTTTGATTTATATTTAAACATTGGCATAATCTCCTTTTTATGTGTTCATGGTAATATATCTGTAAGAAGCAGTATAAATATATATGTTTAGAATAGTGTAAAGTGTAGTGTAAAGGTTTATATAGTATTAAGTTTATATTAATTATCAAGAGAGGATTCTTGAAACGGCAATTTCAGGATGACTTTCACAAATTCGACAGAAGTGTTAAAATGACTAAGGAAATAGATAATTTGCCTGTTAAGGCTGGATTGTTACGTGAGAAATTCCGTAATCGTTCTCCTGAAGAACAATTACGATTTTTCATGAATGTTGTTGAACAAAAAGCAGAACTTGAAGCATATAAAGAAGTCTTCGGGGACATTAAGGAGGCTAGTTTATGAGTATCTACTCCACCACTGAAGTTTACCCATCAAATGCAGATGAGCTTTTTGATTGTAAAAGTATGTTCTGCAATGAATGTACTTTTGATTGTTGTAAAGAAAATGCAGATCTTGAAAGTATGATGGATCTTCAAAGTGAGATCAATACTATCTTCACTAAAAGAGGATTTCGTAGTGTGAATTGGAATTATTTTCATGGTGAAGCATGTTTGACTATGTATAAAAGTCAAACAGGCCGTTTCATTCAACATATGAATGAGTACGGTTATGAAGTACTCCTTGAAACAGGACATAATAAGTTCTGGTCTATTGTATTTATTAGTGATGAATTTGGATTGGTTGACCCTAAACACTTACTTGATATTTTTAGGGCAATGGAGGTTAAAGAATGAAATCTCCTGCTAGATTAGATAAAAGAATGGAATGTCCAGTATTGGACACTCATTCATTATTGTATGGTTGTATGAGTGTTGCAGTTGTAATGTTATTCATATTCATTAATCTTGGAGGTTTCTAAGTATGGTTTTGCAATTTATTGATGAGTCTAAACCAAGGTTCTTAAAAACTATATTTTATGGTATTGATGGTAGTGGTAAATCTACTGGTGCACAATTGTATTGTGAGTCCAGGGGGTTAAATCCTGTGGTAATTGATTTTGATTGTACTAATCATACTGGTTTGCCTAGGTTGAAATGTGATTGGGATAGTGATCGTGATGTTATTAATGGTGTGATTAGTATCATTAAGGATGTTGAAACAGATTCACGATTTGATACTCTTATTATTGATGGTGTGGGTACTTTCAATAATTTGTTATTACCCAAAGGTAAAGAGTCACAGAGGACTTATTTGGTCCGGACTCAGAATTTCAAAAAGATTTGGAAAGTATTGTTACATTCAAGGATTAATGTGATTTTCATAGGGCAAAAGGATATGATTGTCACAGAGGAGAATGAATCCTCTAAATTTGCTGAGATGATTAATAATATGGTTGATTATAAATTCCATTGTAGTCATACTGGTAAAGGATTCACTAATGATGATTTTACTTATGTTTGCACTAAAACTCGTGGTGAAATCGAACCATTAATAGGCAAACCAATAATAAGTAAACCAGTCACTTCAAGTATCCCTGTTACTCCTAAAGAGGAAGCACCAATGCCTCAGTTAATAACTGATTGTATGAATGCATTATATGAACGTGGGATGGAACCAACAATTGATAAAGTCAAAAGATGTATCCTAGATAAATGTGAAAATGACCTTAATCCTGATAAAACAATCTACAAGGAATGTATAAGATGGATAGATAACAATTTAAACATTGGAGGCATATAAATGTCCTCCTCTAATCTTATTACTTTAGATGTTCTCATTACATTTGGAGATAAGGAGGGTATTAGCTTTGAGGTTCCATCATCTACAGAGGAAGATGAGACTTATATTGTATCATATGATATGGATACAAGTACTTGGTTGTGTACCTGTCAAGGATGTTTAAAAGGCAGGCATTTATGTAGGCATATACTTGCTTGTATTGATTTCATGAAATTTGTTGACATGAGTTTATTAGATGATCCCGCTGTTTTTGAAGGTGGTTTAATTGGTTAATCAGAAAGGTGAATTTCCGAAATCTGAGATTATTAATATGCGTGTTCATCCGAGGTTGAAACGTAAGGCTAAGGAGTTACCTTATTCCTATGCGGAGATTTTTGAGATTGGATGTGATAAACTCTCTAAAGAGATTAATCTTTTAATGTATCAGAAAGGTGAATTAGAGTTGGATATTGCTAATCTTAAAAAAGATATTCATTCTAAGGAAGCTAAGTTGGCTGCTATTAATAATCGTATAAGGATTATCAATCCAACTAAGTTGGATAAAGAAACTTTAGATGGTTTGATTAATGATTCCGCTAGGGATTATGCTAATGATATTTTCAGTGCTCATGGTGAGAATAGTCTTAAGCGTGTTGAGTTGGATCAAGGCCGTCATGCTGTTTTGACTACTGCTCGTGAGTGGGGTTATGATGGTAATAAGTTTTTGAGTTTAGTGAGGGATAATTTGAAAAAATTGTGTAATACAAAGTTGTAATACATTTCAGATTCTATTTTGTAAGATATTGTATTACAGTAATGCATTACTGTAACACAATTTTGTAGAATTTATAATTTCAAATGTGTTACATTTTTGTAATACATCTAAAATGGGGAAAATTATTATTATTTATTATTATTATTTATTAAATTTTCAAAACAAATGATTTAATATAACAATGTTATAAGAATTGTTAAAAAATGCAAATTGAAATATTAGTTGGTGATGATATGAATGAAAATGAAGAGTATCCTCAAATTGTCTTAGAAACAAACGGAACTTATAAAATATATATTGAACCAGAAGTTATTGTTCATTTTGCTTCTGAGAAAAGTATTGAGGATTTTATTAAAAACAAAAATTTTAAGATTATTGGAAAAGACTCTCCAAAGTCAATGGTTGAAAGACTTAGAGATTGAATTTACTTCGTAATTCCAATAATCTAATTAAGTTGTTCATTGCCTCTTCAGTTTTAGAAGTTATAACACTTGGATGGTTACTGTTATAATCTTCTATTTTCTGTAGTTGCAATGCAATAACATAATTTAATAATTCAATGTTGGAAACAGAGTCATCTTCTGTTTTCAAATCTTGAATTATATCAGACAAAGTTTAATCACCTCCTATGTTTTTTGGTGATTATAGTTATGTTTTAAAATTTTATTAAAAAACGATGGTTTGGATGGGAATATGGAAAATAATTTATCTACAGTATACAAAAATGTTGAAGAAATAAGTCAGGAATGGGAAAACTTGATTATTGAATTATCTGATAAAGAAGTGGATTATTATAATTTAAAAGAAAAGTACAATGGATTATCTGAAAATATAATTGCAAGTACGGATTTTAAAGAACTCTACGGTAAGAATAATGAAACAGTCAGAAAGAATCATGTTAAAAATGAACTCTCCGATATAGTGAGTGAGTTGAAAACATTCGAATTCAGTATTGATTACCTCAAAAGAAGGATCAGTTTCTTAAAAGCCATGACTTATGTGAAAATGGGAAGTGTTGATTTATGATTCTTGAATTACTACTCATAATAATAATGGTTCTAAGTTTTTGGGGTGCTTTCGGATGGTTAATACAATCATGGTATGGTGAAAGAAAAGCAGAAAAAGAATTTGAAAAAAGACAAGAACGTTACAGGAAGATGATATAATGAATATGGATTCATTGAGAGTTTTAATTAAAAAAGCTACAAAAGAGAAATTAGCAGTTGAACTTCAATCTGCACATTTTGACGAATGTGTGACAATAGAACCTGAAGATGAATACACTTCTGGTAATGGGGAATATTTAATCATTAATGAGAAGATGATCATTGATTTATCAAAGGTAGGTTTGGCAAAATTAATTCCAAGTAGTGAACAAAGATTGCAAGAATGGAGAGAATTATGGGACCAGGCAGGTTTAAAAGGAGTTGATTTAGAATGATTGAAGTTTCAGAACCTGTTGAAGGTTTTCTTAAAATTACTGATGAAAACTATGAATTAGATAAATGGTGTATTGTTGACCGATTCTTGAAAAATTTGGATTATGATCTTATTGTGGATTTTAAAATTAATTTAACTGTGGATTTACCGTTAAGTGAATCCACTATTTTTCTTTATCCTAAAGATAAGCAATCTAATTTTATTGAAAGTTTAAAAAATCTAGAAAATATTAAAAGTGAATTTGAGTCTATTAAAGACCGTGAAGTTAAATATTCTTTTGAATTATTATTGTTAAGACAAGGATGTGTACATGATGAATGATGATTATGAAAATTTTTTTAAAAAGCAAAAAGAAGGAAAGGCAACAATTGATGATGTACCTATCGTTAAAAAATTGAATAATAATGAAAAGTTAACTGATTCTGATTTAGCAGGTTATATCTTAATGTTAAACATGGGGATATTAGAATGAATGAGAGATTTGTTATTAATTTTATGATGCCACTTATTGTTTCTAGAAGATTTAATATTCCTTTAGAGGAAGTTGAAAAAATTGTAAAAAATTCTGTAAAAGATGAATTTAAGAGTGGATTTATGACTGAAAAAAGATGGTTTTTAAATACTGATGTTATTGAAGGTACTGATATTTGTGAGGAAGGAATTCCTCATACTAATAGAAGTATTGTCACTATTTTAAATAGATATGAAGAGGATTTGAATGAGTTGAAAACTAAAAATCAAAGATTGGAACAGGATAGAGAAACATTATTTAAATTTAAAGCTGAATTAAGGGAAGCTATTAAAAATGAGCGTACTCATCTTGGTCATAATGCATTGGTTAATTTAGCAAGTAATTTAGGTGTGGAGTTATGATTAGTAGTGATTGTAAAGAATGTCCAATGTTGGATGAGGATAATAAAAGGTATCCATGTAAACTTGATTATCCTATCCGTTGCAATATTCTCTATAAGTATGTTAATGAGTATAACTGGAGGAAAGGAATATTATGAGGAAATATGAAGGGGATTGGATTGATTGTTTTAATGTTAAAAAATATGTTGATAAGAATCATCCAGACAGATCAGATAAAATTTTATTTGAAACTCCCTGTATCGATTATATCATAACTAAAGAACAATTCCATAAATTGAAACAGAAAATTAATGAGGTATAAAAAGCATGTGTATTACTGAAATCCATTGTTGTTGTGATTGTAAGAAAAGTATTGATGTTCCAGGACAAAAACCCGATAGTTTTGAAACTGGATGCTTAGATAAAAGAGGCAAACCAAATGCTAGTGGTGGTTTGTGCCACTGTGATTATTTTATAAGGAGGTGATTTTTTTCATGAAGTTTGTTGATTGTAAATTCAATGGTAAGCATGAATTAAGACATGAACTTACACGTGAAATAATGATTGCATGTAATGAAAGTATACCTGATTACGATAAATTAAATATTTTTAGGGTTGAAGATTATATTCACCTGTTAATTGATGAATCACATTACAATCCTAATAAGAAATATTTCCATATACCGGATATGAATGTGAAAATCCCTTTAAAAGTATTTAAGAATGTTGCAATAGAATATATACTTGAACATAAAAAAGAATTTTTATTAAATAAATATTCTTAAGTTGAACATCCCCTTTTATATGAAAAAAATGTGATGTTGCTGAAAAAAATAAAAAATGATCCACAAACAATATTCTGGGTAACCAAATGTAAATACTGTGGATCACTTTTTATCAAATTCCAAAATGCTACAAAATATTGTAGCCCAAAATGTAGAGGAAATAGTGATCTTGAACATACTGAAAAACGTGTACGTAAACACCGTAAAAACCATAGTAAAACAGATGACTACTGGGGTCTGGGTAGTGGTTATTTACACGGAACACCAAAAAATAATTTTGAAGAGGAACATAAAGCTATATTAAGGGAACGCAGGAGATTAAAATTACCTGCAAAATAAAAATGGATAAATGGAGAGTAATTACTAATGGGATTATTTACTTCAATTAAAAAAAAGATTACTAGAAATAATCAATGGGAGTATCATTTTAATCCTCAAAAAAGCAAATATCACGATTATGAAGAAAGTTATTTTAAACAACCAAGCACTGGAAAAATTTTAAGATTAACGGCCAGAGATGCTTTAGGTTTAATATCTTTTCATGATCATGGGTGGGATGCTCAAAAGTTATTTGATGATATGGATTGGGGTTCTACAAATTATGAAAATACTATTTCTGTAGATAATCTTCAGTTATTTTTAGATGAATATACTAAAGGACATATGAATCAAGCAATTAGTTTCATATGTGATAATAAAATCGAATATAATTATTCAGATAAAAAAGATTATTTAAAATAAACTTAATCTTTTTTATTTTACTATTTTTTTCTTTTTCGTTACAGTGTACTATTGAAGGGGGGGAGTATATACTTTTATAAGGCATTTATATATTTTATTTTCATATGGTGAAAAAAATGGATTGTGTATTTTAATGATGGGTTATGAGTATCAGCATAAACATGTTCCGGGTTTGCGATGCCCTGAATGCGATGAACACAAGGAGATACTCTATGATACTCATCATAAATTAATCTATTGTCGAACATGTGGATTAATACTTTATGAAATTAGTAGTTTGTAAAAAAAAGAGAGTATATTCTGGTTTATAAATGTAAAAAAAATACTATTTTAACCTTGGACATTTTGTATATTATGAAATTTAGGGAAAAAATGATTGTTAAAAGTCTCTGCCATTCTTTTTCCTCCTTAAAAAAAAATAGATCTCCAATTGAAATTATATTAAAATTTTAGTTTAAAAATATATTATAAAAAAAAGGGAAAATATACAATAACCATTTTTTCATTGTTTGAAAAAATAGGATGTTTATATGTTTTAATCAAGGTTTATACTTCTTCTTCTTTTTATTTAAGATGTGTAGGTAAAAAGTTAGAAAATATGATTTTTTTTATCCTGTCTCATTCAATTTTATTATTCGCCTACCATTTTTCTTAATATTCAGAACCGTTCAATAAAAAACATTAAAATATATTATTTCATTCAATATTATTTTATAAAAACACGAGGTTTTAGAAAATCGTGTTTAATAAAATATTAAAAAAACTGAACAAAACAACAAAAAAGATAAAAAAGGAGAAAATAAAACAATGGAATTCGATAACAAAACAATACTCATAACAGGACTAATAATCGGTGCAATCTGTGCAATGCTAAACAATTACGAACAAATAGCACTAGCAATAGTCTCAGGACTCGTAGGATACTTAAGTAAAGATGCTAACATCACAATTAACAAACAACCAGATGATCCAGAAGAAATAGAATAAAAAAATGGATGTGATGTTTATATGATATATGATCATGAAACATGCATTAATGAACATAGAATCGTGTCACTTGAAAAAGAAAATGATATTAAAAAAGCACGATTAGACCACTATAAAAGTGAAGTTCATGAAATCAATGATAAAATTGATGCTCTTGAAGAAAAACAACACGAAATAGATTTAAACGTAACAAAGAGTATTGATGAGTTAAAATTAGAAATTGTAGGAATACACACCACCATAAAAAACATTAGTCTAATTATAGCACTAATAGGTTGTATTATTACAATCATCTTAGCAATACCAGAGTTACTAATCATATTACAATAAGGTGTTATTTTATGGTTGATGCTTGGGAAAGACAAAAAGGCGAATCAGCAAAAGCATATGGAAGATTCAAAATTTACTTAAATTTACCTCCAGAACAAAGAAGTTCAAGAAAAGTTCATGAAAAAATTGCAAAAAGTTATAAAAATTCATCCCAAAATAGTAAAATTCCAACATTAACTGCAATTGAAACTAACTCTGTTAATTGGAGGTGGGTTGAAAGAGCTAGACTTTATGATGCTCAAAAGCAATTGGAGGAATCTTTAAAATATGAAGAGGAATTCACAAGAGAGAATAAGAAAATAATAAATCTTCTTAAAGATTTACTTGATTATTGTGATACATCATTAAAAGAAATCATGGATAATAATGCAGAGTATGCTTTAACTACAAGATTATCATTAATCTCAACATTAATGGGAATAATAGATAGAGCAAACTATAATATTCGTACTTGTTTTGGTAAACCTGCTAAATACACTGATAAACTAGAAGTTGATTTAGATAATCAAGTATCAGTAAAAGAAGATGAAACTAATATCTTTAAAAAGACTGACAAAGAACTGGAAGAAATATTGTCTGTTAATGATGATTTTGACATGGATGCATTCTTGGAAGAACAGAAACAATGAAAGTTGACTACAGTAAAATAAGGCTTGATGATACACAAAAACAAGTCATCAGAAAAACCATATTTGAAAATAAGTATATTCCTATTGAACCTTATTCTAGACAATTATATGCTATTGCAGATAAGAGTAAAAGAAAACTTATTGGTGGTTCAGCTTACAGTGGTAAAAGTATATTAGGTTCAGTATTAGCATTACAACATTTTGAAGTTCCTAATTATCGATGTTTAATACTTAGAAGTACTTATGATAATGTAACTGCTACGGGGGGTATTGTTGATTATATTGATGAATGGATTAAACCATTTGACCATGTAGAACACAACCAATCCAAGAGATGCTTTATCAATACTGAAACAAATGCTAAAATTTATTATTCTTATATGTTATTGGAAAAAGATAAAGAAAAATTCAAATCAAGAGCGTATCATAAAATTATAGTTGATGAGGCTTCAGAATTTTTTAAAGTTAACCTACAATTCTTGAACCGGTCACTTCGTCCAACTCAAGGATTATCTCATTTTCCATTAGCATTATACTATATTAGTAATCCGGCTGCCGCTGAAGGATCATCATACTTAAATGAAAAATTTGTTAAAGGACCATATCCATTTTATGAAATGAATTTCTGGCATAATCCATACATTGATCGTAAAGATTACTTGGAAACATTAAAAGAGTTAAGTAAAGCTGATTATCAGTTTCAAATGGGTAACTGGGATTATGAAGTTCAGGAAGGAGATATTTTTGATTATGATTTAATTGAATCACATACAATATCCAAGAATGAATATGATGAAATGTTAACAGAACAAGAAATTCTTCAACAGGTTATAACTTGGGATGTTGCTGCTACTGAATCTAAGAATGCTGATTTTACTGCGTGGAGTTTATCAACCGTGTTTAAAGGAAAAGTTGCTGCAATTCATAATCAGGATAGTACGCAAAAAAGGCCTGGTAAACTGGAAAACAAAATGATGTCTGTTATGGATAGTTATAGTGAGTATGAAAATTGGATTGAACAACAACCTGCAGCAGCAGGAAAAATAGTTAAAAAATACTGGGCTAATGAATTCAAAGATTATAATCCTAGATTTATTAGAGTACCTAAATCAAAACTTATACGGGCTAGTAGAACTGTAAGGGGAATAAATAAAGGAAAAGTATTATTTGTTCGTGGTAAATGGTTAAAGAAATTTATTAAACAAGCTGTTAAGTTTCCTGTTGAAAAGATTGTGGGGGATGATGAATCAACACATGATGATCGTGTTGATAGTGTTAGTTTATTACATGAGGGATTATATCCGCAAGTTTCTAAATCAACTTTACGTAAGAGAAAAAAGAGGTGAGTAATTTTATGGTTAAAATTGTAACAAATCAATTCTTAAAAGATGCTGTAATTAAAAGTGTATTGAATGAATATGATGTGAAAAGTCAAGAGTTAAGTGAAGATGATATGAACTATGGTGATGAGGTTATAGATCCTCCTTTCAATCCATTTCAATTAGATAAGCTTAGAGATATTTCTGGATTGCATGATATTTGTATAACTGTAAAATGTGAAGATGCAATTTTCAGTGGTAAGAAGATTATCAGTAAGGAAGGAATGGAAATACCTGTTGAACTTGAAGAATTCTTGAATGATTTTCAATTTGATGAGGAATGTGAGTCGTTCTTAAATGACCTGGAAACTTATGGTTTTGCAGGATTGGAGATATTGCGTGAAGGATCAGTATTTAAAAGTGTGAATCATATTCCATCATTATATCTTCGTATGTGTCGTGATAAAAAACGTGTTGTTCAAAAAATCGGTAATCAAAAATCATACTTCAAACTATATGATCCAATGAATGCTCAAAGATTGAATAAATTCACAGGAGTCTTTGAAGAGGGGATTAACAGTGATACAATTGCAAATGAATTACTATGGTTTAATGGTAAAAGTAATGAATCAAAGGTTTATGGTAAACCCAAGTACTTAAGTGAATTAGATGCTATTTTAACAGACAATGCAATAATTGAATACCAACAAGGGCATTTCAAAGCTAAAGGAATTCCCAACTATGTGATTACTGTTACGGGAAGTATTGAGGAAAAAGAAGATTACACTATGGATGATTTTGAAAGGGATCTTGAAACTGAATTCAGTACTGTTACAAATGAACCTGGAACTGCATTGGTAATGTGTGTTCCAAGTGATGGTGATGCACCAATCAATGTGAATGTTCATAAGATAGGTGAGGAGAAAAAAGAAGGTAGTTTTCTTGCATTGGCTGAAAGTGTAGCAGATAGAATTTACAGGATTCATAGGGTTCCACGTGAAAGATTAGGTGAAAGCAAATCATCCGGCATTGCAAGTAACCGTACTGAAATGTTACTCAAAAACTACAGTAAATCCACTGTGGGTAATATTCAAAAAAGAATGGCAAACTACATTAACAAAACCATCATCAAATATGAATTCACAACTAATGATCATAAAATAGAATATCTTCCATGTAACTTTGATGAGGAAGATAAAGTACTTGAGAGAGGTATAAAATTATTGCAGAATGGTGCAATGAGATTAGGGGAGTTTATTAACAGGTTTGGTGAATCATTTGAATTGCACATGGATGAAAGTGATGAGTATTATAATGCAAGGTTTATGAATAATCAATCATTGGATAGTGTGCTGTATGGTGATGATCCGGTGGATGCTGAAGGGAAATTAAATAGTCTGATTGCTGATTTGGATGAAGATCTAAAAGCATAAATTCATAAAATATTAATGGAGTGTGTATTAGTGTGTATACATATCAACAAAGGTTAGAATATGCTCGTAAACTCAAAAGATTACATGAACTATATGTAATCAAAGACAACATTCACTTAACCTACAAGTATAAAAATCAAAACAAAGCCATACATAATGCACATTCCTTGCAGGATAAGATTATTAATTCCATAATTGATGATGCAGTATATGGGAATGCAAATGCTATTAAAAATATTGATTCTACTATCGAAAAGTTAATGAATTCAACTTTAGAAAATGAGCGTAAGCGTATACATCATCAAAAGGATAAATATGTTAATCGTGCTGTAGAACTAAATTCTGAAAGATACACTAAAATATTAACTAATCGTATCAACACTGAAGCAATTAAATTAGAGAGAAAAATAGAATCCGAACTCAGAAGTGGAGTACATAATGGTTTAAGTGAAGCACAAACAAGAAATGTTCTACAAGAGAAATATCAAGATACTGCCAAAGCAAGAATACGTAATATCATAAGAGACAGCGTACACACCAACGAATCCAACATTAGTTTCATCAATGCCCTAAACGAAGGATACAATTATAAAATATGGATGAATGGTAGAAGCAAAGGAAAAACTAGAGCATGGCACAAAGCCAAACTTATCGCACCAGTACCTATTGAAGATTACTTTGACATTTATGGACCATATGGACATAAAGAATCAATGTATCCTGGAGACTTGTATAGTGGAGCAGAAAATGTTGCCAACTGTCGATGCTGGTTAAGATACACTAACAGAAGACCAGAAGGATTAAGTAAAACACCAAACACCTACAATATATCCAACACTTCTTACTTCTCACCACAAAATAAACCCTCACTTACTGGAAATATTATTAGCACACTCACAAAACCAATAGAAACAATCAAGACAACTATATCACATAATACTAAAAATTTATCTTCAAAAATTAAAAATGTTAGTAAGAAGATCTATGACAAAATAAAACCAAAAAATCAAAAGTCTAAACCAAAAAGAAAAAATAATGTAAAGAGATATAAACGTTTTAAAGGAATTACTAAAAAGGGGATGTTGCCAAATAAGGAACAAATCTCAGATTATTTCTCTAAAGATGTTACTAAAACTTCAAAATTTGATAATATCATTGATAGATGGGCAAATACTCCTCTCGATAAAAAACTTAGAATATTTGCAAATTGTGGATTTGATTATAAAAAATTAGAAAAATTACTTTTAAAAGATAAAAATGTTTTAAATTATTATATTCCCCTGCTTATGAGAGAAGCTAAAATAAGTCTCCAACAAATGGAAAAATTGATGAGAAATAGTTATACTAAAAAAGACATGGTATTCTACAGACAACAAGAAGATTTATTTTTAGGAAATGATCCTCAAATTGGTAACATAATTGAATGGGATTCTTATAATTCAGTATCCATATCTAAAGAAGGATTAAGATATTTCCAGAAGAAATATAAAAAACAAAAATGGGAATTTACAATTTTAGCACCAAAAGGAACACGTGGTGTGTATATTTCACCAAAAGCAGGGAAAAAATATGCTCCTGAAATGGAATTTATTTTGGACAGGCATACAAAGTTAAAAATAATAGATATTGATTATGTTTCTCATAAAGTAAAACTTAAAGTTATTATATAATTTTATATAGTCTATAAAACAAATTTTATATTATAACAATTGTGTGGAATTATTATGGGAAACCCTATAAGAATTAATGAAGATTATTTAAAAAAACATTATCGTGAAATGATGAATGTTAATGATGTGCCATTACCATTAGGTATTTTAGAGTTGATAGTTCCAGACATTGAAAATATAATGATTGAAAAAATTAAAAATGGTGGTAAAAATTCAGTATATGTTAAATACAATGAGGGATTTTTCAGTAAACCTAATGAAAATTTTCTTGATGAATCATTTAGATTATTAAAATTATATATTGAAAAACACCCAGAGCATTCTAAGTTAATATTATAATTTTTACTTTTCAAATGCTCTCTTACTTAATCTTAACATAATACTATTTAATATAATAATGTTTGAAACATTGATGAGTTGAGAAACATGTTCGATATATCAGTATTTTTGAATAATATATGGAATACTTTAAGTTTAATATATAATCTACTTTCAATTATGGGGTTGTTATTTATGGTTATCCAGTTTATGGAATGGATTTTACCCTATAAAATTAATTTATTTAAAAATTATATCAACAAACCAATTAGATCATTTTTGAATAGGGAGACAAATATTCAATCATCTGTATTTAAACATTATACTTCTCAAGAAGAACTTGACTATGTTTTTAATGAGTTTATTGAAATTTTTTCAGAGGAACATAACTTTATTAAAGAGATAAAACCATATTCTTTAAGATTATCTTTTAATAAACGAGATATTCCTTTTGATATTACAATTACAGTTAATGAGAAAAAAAGAAAACTTGATTTATATTATAGTCATTATTTCACTTTTAAGTTTAAGAATTTTGAAAAATATATTAATGCTCAGTTTGATATATTAAGCAAACTAGATAAAATAACTACTATAAACTCTGCTTCAAATAATATTGAGATAAATTTTTCATCCGATAAATTTCAATATTTTAACAATTTTAGAAACATTATTGGAGAATCCTTTTATTCAGATAACTTAAAAGTAAACTTTAAAGAAAATGGAAAAATTGAAATGAATTTTTCCGTAGAAAATGATATTAATTCTATTGATTATATAAAAAATAACTTAGAATTGGCTTTTAGAGATTAATTTCAGCGAGAATAATATCTTTAAAATAGTCTACAAAACTTTCGTAGGTTGCTTCTTTTTTGTTTGAAGAAAATTTTTGTGTACTAATCCCAATATTGTATCCTAATGTTTCAGATAAGAAGTTGATATAAGGTGAATTTTTTGCTTCTTTTAAAAATTTATCATAGTATGGGCTGCGGTTTCCATGTTCATCTTCTAAATTTCCATAAAGTCCTGCAGTCGTTTCTCTTTCACCTAGATCATTGAACCAACGTGTATTAACAGAAATTGCATCTTTATTTATTATTTTTGCCATATGTTCTGGGGTTAATTCCATAGGTTTGATTAGTATTTGTCTCATTTCTCCTTGGTTTATATGTTCATCAGAACATATTTTTACTAATTTTCCAACTAAAAACTTTATGGATTCTTCTTTACCACTAATTAACAAATAATTTTTATTTTGAGTGAATATTGTCCAAAATTTAGCTTCATGTGAGTAAGGATATTCAATGAGATTGCCTCTAATTTTAGTACTATGTTTGAAATCATGTTGAAATTCAAAATAAATGGTGTCTTCTTCCTGTTCGGATAGATTGTCAATGGTTACATCAAGTGAAATTTCACCGATTTTTCCAACTTCTTGTTTGTATTCAGAATAAATTTCTTTAAATTTTTCTTTGCCAATGCCTTCTAGTGTATACCATACTAATGAAACTGTCACTTTTTTCACTTCCTTACAATATTGTATTTGGTTAGTTGATTTATATAATATTTTGTCTAATTCGTTACAGTGTATTTTGAAGAGGAAAAAATTAATATTAACTGTTTTATTTTCACGTATCACTTTCATGTTTCTTACCATTAATTTTTTTTCCTCTCCAATTTCTATCTTTTAAATAAAAAATTAAACCTCAAAAATGGGGGTAAAATAAAATATGATTGTTAAAGGTCCAGTACTAGTACCAGACATACCTGATAAAGCTGGGGACGTACTTGATGAAGAAACAATTAGAAAAGCACTACTCATCATCGCACGTAATGGCGTACTAATGGATGTACAACACAGCCTAATGAACGTAGGAAAACTATTGGAGTTATACATTACCGATTCACCAACAGAATGGATGGGTAACACATTACCTAAAGGAACATTATTCGCTAGTGTTGATGTGTTAAAAGAAGATATACAACAAGCAATACGTGACGGTAAATACACTGGTTTCAGTATATTATCTGCACCAATAAAAACTGTTCAACAAATGGACAGGGGGATACATTAAATGGCTAGATTAAAGTTTAAAGACATTAATGAATGGACTCCATCCAGTATTAGTATTGTAGATGAACCTTCACATCCACTTTGCCATTTCGAAGTGTATGAAGATGATGATGAATATGTTAAAAAATCAATAGATATAACTGGAAGTGAAATCATGGCTGAACCAACAGGAAAAGCAAATGAAGAAGGTAGGGTTTCTGTTAGTGAAAGTTTTCTTGAAAAACTTTTAGGAAAATCCATCACTAAATCAACAGAACCACCTACTGAACCACCAGCACAACCACCTAAACCTAATAATGGCGATAAAAGTGCTGCTGAAAAAATCATGGAAAAATTAGAAGCAATGGATAAAAAAATCGATGCCCTTGATGGTAGAGTATCTAAACTTGAAACTGATAAAGACCCAGAACCACCTAAAGATGATGATGAGGGTAATCCTGCACCCGGTGCAGTAGGTAAAAATGATGATAGTAATAATCAGGGAAATGATCCAGAACCACCAGAAGATAATAATGCTGTTTTAGATACTAGAACTGTTATTGCTAAATCACAAGAATTAGACCCAGATAACAGTACAGTTTCCACCACTAATGATTCTTTCATGAAAAGAACAGGTAGGAATAGTAATGGTATGACCTGGTAAAAAAAATAATAATTTTATATGATCATCAAAATTTTTACAATTTTTTTATAGAGGTATAATAAAATGTCAATAGCACTAGTTGAAAACACTATCCGTGACCGTATCATAAATGGAAAAGGATTCGTTACTAAATTCGTAGATATTGGTAAAGGAAGTGGAAAATTAAACAATGGAGTATTACAAGCAGAAAAATCTGACAAATACATCCAAGCATTAAGTAACAAAGCAACCTTCCTCGATAAAACCAAACTCATCCCCAGCCACAATCACAAAAGACAATTGGACATGATGAGTTTTGATATTGAACTTGAAGCTGGAAGAATCAATGGAACACCACAAAAATTATCTGATGCTCAACACCCAACTTTCACAGATGCAAGTTTCGATGCAGAAGAACTAAGAGCATTAACTGGATTACATCGTACAGTATTATACGATTCCATTGAAGGTAAAAACTTCATGAACACCTTAACCAACACCTTTGCAGAAGCAAACGGTCTTGCATTAGAAAGAATTCTTTTATATGGGGATAAAAATTCCTCTGACTCTTCTGCATCATCTGGTTATAAAGTCATTGATGGTATTGTTAAAAAGGTAAGGGATAATAGTGACATTGCTGTTGAAGAAATCGATTTAACAGCAACCGATTCCAACCCGTTAAATGAACTCCGTAGAATGATTGATTTATTCCCTGATAAATATCAAAATGATGGAGGAATGGCTTGTTTCGTACCTCCAGTATACAGAAGAACATTACACAGATTTGTCGCTGATAACAAGGACAAATATGGTGATGTAGCTTCCATTACCACAGATGGTACATTAATAGTTGAAGATATTCCAATTATTGCGATACCACAATTCAGTACTTTACGTAATGGATTCACTAAAAAACCAATCTTCTTAACTCACAAAGAAAACATCCAATGGTTAGCAGACCCTGATAACATCATGGTCGAATCCCAATTCATGTTAAGAAGTAACACTTACGATATTGCTTCAACAATGTATGCAGATATCAACTTTGCATTTAAAGATGCTACTAGTCTTGCATGGTTAAAGGAAGCATAATTCCTTCAACACCAACAGTTACCAGGAACATTTCAGTATCTGTAACAGATGGAACAACTGGAATTGGAAGTGTTGATGTTGTATTGGAAGATGCAGATGAAAATCAATATGCTGGTAAAACTGGAAGTGCTGGAGGATGCACATTAAATAATGTTCCAGAAGGAAGTTACACTGTAATGGCTTCCAAGACAGGATATACTGTTTACACTGGAAACATTATAGTAGGTGAAGAAAACACTACGCTTACTATTACTTTAACAGCAGAATAATTATAAAAAGGAGGTAAGAGGTCTTGTATTGTACAGTTGAGGATGTTAAAAACATGAGTGGAATCAAACCTAAAAATCTAGGATATAAAGACAATGAAACTGAATTTAACAAACTTATAAATGAATGGATTTCACAAAGTGAAGGATTAATCAATTCTTACTGCAACAGAAAATGGGAAGAAGATATTCCTTCGGCTGTGAAAAACGTTTGCAGTAGATTAGTTTCTAATATGATTGCATTTCATCTTTCACGTGGTGAATCACCAATCAAGAAAGTCAATGATTACACTACTAAAATTTACTCAAGTGAAGTTTTCACAAATGACTTAAAACAAGACCTTAAACCTTTTAAGAAATCATCACGAGCAAAAGTATTCAAAATATAAGGTGGATATGATGGTTACAATTCACATCAAAGTTGAAAGTGATATTCACCTTGCAGAAAACGCAGTTGAATTTAAAAAGAAATTATTGGATCAACTCAGTGAAAATACTAAGAATATTCTTGAAAAAAACACTCCAAGAAAAACAAGTCGTGGAGCGAATAATTATAAAATTACTAAATCTGATGACAAGCATGAAGTAACCAATGATGCTTTTTGGTTACCATTGGTTAATGATGGTACTGGAGTTTATGGTGTAAGACGTGCTGTGATAAGACCTAAAAAAGCAAAAGTATTACATTTTACTTGGAGGGGTAGGGAATGGTTTCTTAAATATGTTAAAGGTCAAAAACCTCAAAAATTCGTTGAAAGGAGTATACCGGAAATATTATCTTCTGCTGAAAGTGCAGTTGTAATTGCTAAGAAAGGAACATTGGAATAAAAAAAATAATAGTGTGTAAAAAAAAATGGTGTGTTTATAAAATGTTGAATATTATTGAAGGTCCAGAAGCAGTAACAAGAATGGTGAAACAATGCATCACTAAAGAACTTACTGAAGACGGAATTTTATCTGATGTTGAAATGTTCATTCCTAGTTATCGTTCTGATGAAGAAATCGAAGAACCATGCATATGGTTATTTGAACAAAAAACAACAACAGCAAGTGGAAAAGGAACACTTTCAAGCAAATTAGAACTGCAAACTCCTTTTGAATTTTATTGTATAGTATATGACGAAGATGACATAGAACAATCCGAAATAAAAGGAAAAAACTTAGCAAGTAGAATAGCAGCATGCATTGCTAAAAATCATATAAGAGTGCTCAAAGAAGATAATACGATGATTCAAGGTTTAAGACCAGTATTTGAATCATTAGAACCAGTAGGATTCATACAAGATGATGAACTTGGAGAAAAAGTACCCATTACAAAGCTAAGAATTAATTTCATTTATTACGTTGATTGGAAAATATGTTGTGAACTTAAAAATCAAATATAATGAAAAAAAATAATGGTGATTAAACAATGGTAGATAGAGGATTTGGATTATGTCAAGAAAGCACATACGGAGAAGTATTAAGTACTTCCGAATTCAATGAATCCCAATTGGACTGGTGGAGTGAAGCAGATACTGCTGACTTTAAATTAAATGATAAACCAGTTACAAAATCAGGTTCAAGTAGAATGAACAAACGTTCACGTGCAGGAATCATCAAACCAACCGGAACCACAAAAGCAGATGCAGATTTACAAAGATTTGCAATATATTTCAGAGCATATCTTGACAATTACAAATATACTGCAGGTTCTGGAGATGTACATACTCATGAATTCTGGGGTGGAGAAAATAAAAAACTCCAATCATTCAGAGCAGTATATGTTGCAGATCAATTGAAAAAATACATATTTGGTCTACTTTGTGATGGTTTAAAATTCGAAGTATCTGATGAATCCATGAGCGTGGAAGCAAACTGGATTTATAAAACAGAACATGCCGGAATTATTGGTAAAAATGGTGAAACATTCAATAAACCAGAAGAACTTATCAATGATTTATTCTTAATGTTCTATGACATAAGCTTAGAATTAAATAATAAACCAATGACTGGTATAGGAACTAATTTATCTTTTGAAGGTAAAAACAACCTTGCAGTAGATAAGACTGTTGGTTTTGGTTCAAGAGCACCGCAAGCTATAGCTTTAGCACAAAAAAGAGAAAACACTCCAAGTGTAACTATTAGTTTAACAGAAGATACACTCGAATCAATTATTGCAGCAGAATATGGTAAAATTGGTGAATTAACTTTAGGTGACAGTGGAGCATATGAACCTTCAAGATGTACTATTCTTGAAATTCCATTTGCAATAAATGTGAGAATGTGCGAGTATCCTGATTTATTAATGAGAATAGTATTCCCAATGTGCACTCTTGCTGTTGAATACGATATGAGTGGTGCAGACAGTATTGATGCTACGATTAGTATGGAAACATTAGGTTCAAATGAAATCACTCTTGCTGATGAAACTACTAAAGTTCAAACTGATATGTATGTATTACTTAAAAATAATCAAACAGAATTAGGTGTTGATTCCACTCCCATAGGTGAGGAAACTCCTGAAACAGTAAATATTAGTGTATCAGTAAATGATGGTGAAAATCCAGTAAACGGCGCAAGTGTAAGTATTAATGAAATATCTTCAACAACCGGAAGTGCTGGAGGATGCACATTAAATAATGTTCCAATAGGTGCTCAAACTATAATTGTAACTGCATCTGGGTATGAAAATTACTCTGAAACAATAAATGTTTCTAATGAAAATATTACTTTTGAAATAAAATTAAATAAGGAAGGTGAATAACATTGGTATTATCAATATCTGAAATATTAAACGGAAGAGATGATTATCATGAGTATCATATTAAATCTCTCGATGGTGAAATTTGCTTAAGACCTTTGACAAGTGGAGAATGGGATAAAATCGATGAAATCAAACAAAAAGATTTAGGAGATTACACCATTAACGAAAAAACAATCACCAAAAAGAAAAGAAGAGTTAAAGGTGAAATGGAATCCAAAGCAAAATTCAACATCAATGCTTCAAGTAAAGCCACTAAAAAAGCAATGTATGAAGCAATCAAATTAAGTACAGATAATCCAGGTAACCCTGAAAAATGGACAATGGACCATATTAAGAAACTCCGTAAAAATGAGGTTGCTGAAATTTATGAAAAAATTGAAGAAATTTCAGGAGCTACTGAGGAAGACTTAGAAGCTGAGATTGAAGACTTTCCTGAAAACAGCTGAAGGTACAAGAATCATATGGCTTGATTATTGTGGTTATCACTTAGCAGAAAAACAAAGTGATTTAACTCCAAATCAAGCATTATTAATTAGTAAAGGCAGAATGAATTTATACAAAGAGATGAATGAAGTAAAAGACATATAAAGCTTTTATTTTGTTCATCTCCTTTTTTTTTAATCAAAAATTTTTAAATGGAGGTGAATAATTGGATGGTATCTAAACAAGTAATTCGTGTAATAATAGAAGCAGAAGAAACAATAAGTAAAGCTGCAAAACAAGCAGAAAAAGCAATAAAAGACATGGGGTTGTCAGGCAAACAAGGTATGGAAGGAATTAATCAAGCTTCACGTACAGCACAACAAACCATGTCCAGAATGGAAAAATTCGTGAAATCTGCAAGAACCCAATTTGATAGTCTGCGAAAAAGTGGATCATCAGCATTTGATAAAATCAAACAAAAAGTAGGAAATGCTGTTAATAGTATTGGTAAAATTACAAATGTTACGGATATTGCTTCTAAAGCAATGGATAGAATCAAAGGAGTTTCTGATGGTGTCAGAAGTAAATTTGATAGTTTAAAAAATTCGGTATCTTCATTTGGTTCATCAAGTACAAAAACATTTTCTGAAGTAAGTAATAGTGAACAAAGAGCATTAATACCATTACAACAATTAGGCACAGAAGCAGGTATTGTTAGTTCTAAAATGGATTCTTCATTTATAGAAGTCAAAGGAACAGTAATGGGAACTGGTTCAAGTTTTGATAATTTAAAGACTAAGATAGTTAACTTCAGTTCCACTGCAAAAAATAGTATCACTCAAGCATTTACTAGTGCAACTGCAAGTGCAAAAGGCAAACTGGCAGGATTGGGTAACAGCATTACTCAAGCAAGAGCAAAACTAAATCAATTCAGTGCATCTGCAAGAGGTGCTGGTGGAGGATTGGGATTCCTTCGAAGTGCAGCATCAATGACCGTAGGTATGATAGGTTACGACCTTGTCAACAGTATGGCTCAATCTGCTAGAGAATCCATAAATGCTGCAGGTAATTTTCAAGCATTTGGTAAAAGAATGAACATGTCACAATCAGAGATAGATTCATTCAGCCAACATTGTGATAAATTACAACAAAGCTTTAAAAAAGTTGACATGAAAGCAGTAGGTGCAAGTGCACTAGAAATGGGGGTGAAACTGAAATTACCGAAAGAGTCCATGGAAGAGTTAACTAAAACTACTGCAGTAATGAGTTCAGCATTCGTTAAAGAAGGACGTACCCAAGAAGAGGCAATATTAGCAGTGTCTGATGCAATGGACGGTCAATTTAGAAGACTCCAAGAATTAGGTATCAGTCAAGACCAATTAAAAAACAATGGTTGGGACGGAGATATTAATAATAAAACTTCTCTGCTTCAAGCAATGAATAAAACATTAGATGAAATGGGTTTTACAGATACGGCAATGCAAGTTAACACTCTTGATGAAGCTTATCAAATGTTAAGTGTTAGTGGAGGACAATTATTAGGATCCATATTAATTCCTCTTACACCTACATTAATTGGTATTGCAACTGCTGTAGTTGGTGTGATTGATGGAATTAAAAATTTTATGGGTCAATTACAAGCTGCGTGGAGTGGATTACCTGATTGGGTTCAAGATGCAGCAGGCATTATGGTTATGGCGGGTGCAGTATTACTTCTTATGGGTTATATATCTTCACTTGGTGGAGCAGTAGGATTATTAAAAACTGCACTAGCACCAATAATCGGTATAATTGGGGGAATTACTCCTCCTATGATTGCAGTTGTAGCGGTTATAGGTGCTGTAATCTTCGCAGTTTATGAATTAGGAAAAGCATTTGGCTGGTGGGATGATGTAGGTTCCATGATAGATGCTATTAAAAATAATATTGGTAGATTATGGGATGCTTTTATTCATCATCCAGATGTTCAGGCAACAATCCATGCTATAGGTGATGCTTGGAAATGGTTAAATGATTCGTTAAAACCAGTAGTGGATTGGTTAAAAGGAATATGGAATCAAATTTTCCCTGAGTCTGCTAAAGGTAAAGTTGATGGTACAAGAATAATCATTGATTCAATAGGTGCCGCATTTAAAGGTATAAGTGTTCCTATCAGATTTGCTATTATGGTATTGCAAGGTGCATGGAGTGTATTATCATCATTGGTCGGTACTGCAGTAGGCATTGGTCAGGGAATATATGATGCTTTGAAACCTATTGTTTGTATATTGCTTGGGTGTAGTCCAGGAATTGTTCCAGCATTAGGAAAAGTATTAGAAATATTTGGTACAGTTTGGAATACTATTGTTTCATTATTAAGTGGAATTATTCCTAGTGTTTTAACTGCTATTCAACCTGTTTTAGATATACTCACATTAATTGGAGAATTTTTATTAGGTACATTCCAATTCGCATGGCAAACAATAATATTAGTATTCATGACTGTTTGGAATCATCTTCAACAGATTATATTAATATTTAGTCAATTTCTAAGTGGTCAGATAACATTAAGTGCAATGCTTGGGCAAATATGGGAAGTTATTAAATCAATGTTCTTCTCTGTATTAACAATTATTATTACTCGTGTTGGATCATTTGCAAAAAGTTTAGTATCACGTGCAATAAGTGCTGCTAGAGGTTTTGTCAGTGCAATAATATCCAGAATATCCAGTTTACCTGGAAGAGTATATTCATATCTTATAAGTGTGGCTAGTAGAATTATTAGTGCCGGTGCAAGTTGGGTAAGCAGTGGAATTAGTACTGCTTCTCGCATGGTATCTGGAGTAATAAGTCATGTTCAACAATTACCTGGTAAAGTATACACTGAATTCATTAACATTGGTTCAAGAATAATGAGTGCAGGTTCTGACCTCATTAATAAAGCTAAAAACATTGGTAAAAACATTGTTGATGGTTTATTAGGTGCTATGGGTATACATTCACCAGGTATTATTCAAACTAAAGTGGTAACTGAATTCAAAAATATGGTTGGTAGAGTCGCTGATTGGATTAAACCAGCTGGTGAAACTGCTAAGGAATTTGGTGAAACATTCGTTGATGAATTTGGAAATCCATCACTTGATGTGGATACAAGTCTTGTTCAAGATTTAGATGCTCCAACCGTGAATGTGGGAATGGATGCTAGTCAATTAGATTCAGTGAATCAAAATGTCATGACTCAATATGGAGACCTTACTAATCTAACTGGAAATAGTCTTCAAGACATGGTTTCACAGGATAAACTTGCATTTGATACTATTAAAGCAAATGATACTGCACAAATGAGTAGTATTACTACTCTTGTTGGAACTAAAATGCAACAAATGACTAATAATGTTAAAACTAACATGAATAGTATTGTTTTGAATAATAAACAAGGATTTATCTCTGCTAAAAAGGACACTACAACTCAGTTAAACAGTATGGTTAGTAAAACTAAAACTGCTAACAGTAAAATGATTTCTTCATGGAAAAAAATGAGTGGAGATGTTATCAGTTTTGCGGCTAAAATTAAAACTCAATCAAGTCAACACTTTGATAAATTAGGTAGTAAAATTGGATCATTCTATCGTAAACTTCAAAATCCAGGAGGTTTTGGTGCGGGTCCCGCTCCAGCTAGTGGCAGAGTTTCAACAGTAAAACGTTCAGGAACAAATGGATTCAAAGCAATTTCAAATGCTTTAAGAAAATACCAAATGCCACAAACAATGACATTAGGAGAAATAAGAAGAAATCCTTTAGTATCCATGGATAATGTTGGCTCATATATCTCTACTAATAACAATAAATTTAATGTTGCAGACTTAGTAAGATCAGGTAATATCAAAATTCCAATTGGTTTAGAAGATCCATCTAACAAAGGTGCGGGTTGGTCTGATGGTGTTGGAAAACACGTACAAAAAATTAAATCATTATCTGATAAATGGAGAATGAAAGGTCCTAAAATCATAGGTAAATATGCAACAAGTATAGGATTTAAAGTTGGTGATTTTGAAAATGGAACACCAAACATTGATTTTGGAACATTTAAACAGATTGCTGAGGATGTATTCAGTCAATGTCATTATGAATTTTATTATGACAGTGATAAATATGGGTCATGGCAAGCAGCATTCCGTAATGGAGGAATGAATTGTAGTGATTCAAGTGATGCATTAATTGCTCTTGCTCATGCTTGTGGTTTGTCTGCTAGTAAAGTTCATGGGCACTGGAACCAATACGGTCACTTCTGGGCAAATGTAGCGGGTCATAAAATGGATACTACTGGTTGGATGAATCAACGTAATTGGACCCCTGCAGCCAGTCATGCAGGACCCGCACAAAAAGGTTTGACCTTTGGTGAATTTGTTGATGCCATTAAATCTGAAAATGATTCTACTGTTGTAGTGAATAACAACTCTAATGAAAGTGAAGTTAACTTAAACGGTGAAGTTACTGTTGTTCATAAATTTGAAAATCTGCCGGATAATGTTGATGAAGCAACAATTGTCAGTATGATTAACGAAACAACTAGTAGTGATGGATGGGTTAAAAAGTTAGCAAATAATATTCGTTTTCAATTGGAAGATCTAAAAGCTAAATCAAAAATTGAAAGTAAACAAAAAAGGAGTAGAGGAATATGAAAAAATACACAGTTTATTCCGAGAATAGTCGGGGACTGGGTAATGTGATGAATAGTGATAATCAGTTAGAACACATGGAGGGTAGTAATTGCTCTCCCATTCTAACTGATATTATTTTTAATCATGATAACCTTGAGTTACCTGTTTTTGAGATAAAATTAAATGGTGAACCTGCATATATTGCGGTGGAATTAACTCCACCGGAAGGGAGTGTTGCTCCAGATGAGAGTTTGATTTTGAATGCAACTCTTACAAATAGTGATGGGGATTTCATAGATAATGTGAATATTTTTTTCTATGAAAATGATGTGTTATTAGGATATGGTGAAACAGTAGATGGTTGTTGTGAATATGAATACTCAAGTAGTATTCGTGGAGAACATGTTATTGTTGTTAAAACAAATGATGAATTACAATATGATGCTACAAGTACAAATGTCAATGTTTATGTTTATTACAATACTAGTATTGATTTAAATGTTTCTCCAGAACTTATTGATACTGCAGATACTGTTGTTGTTAATACTACTCTTTTACGTGATGATGGTACTCCTATAAATGGTGAGTTTATTGAAATTTATAATGGTGATGTTTTATTAAATTCAAGTGTCACTGATGATCAAGGGAAATGTTCGGATTATTATAATGCCTATGAGTTAAAAAGAGATCATGGAAGTAATTTAAATTTTAAAGCAGTTTTTAATAAGACTGTTGCGTATTTACCTTCACAGTCAAGTATTGTAAGTAAAACTATAAAATTATCTGAACCCTATATTAGTTTACAATATCCATCTGCACAGTATAGTATAGGAGATATTATTCCTTTAACTTTTCTTGTGAATGATAAAAAAGGAAATGCTTTGGAAGGAGTAGATTTAGTAATAAATATTGGGAGTAATAGTTATGATGGAGTTACTGATGCTTTTGGACAATATGTTATGAATTATACGGTTTTGTCAGCAAAAGACATTGATATAACTGTGACTTCTGTTGAAAATAATTATTATTCTTCAACTAGTATACATGAAACTATAACAGTTGGAAAATTAAATACTCTTACTGTATTAACAAGTAGTAATAGTTCATCAAACATTAGTTTTGTTGAAGAGTTCACATTATCTGCAACAGTGTCCACGGATATTAGTCAACCTATCGAAGGCACTGTTAGTTTCTATGATAATGAAGTATTATTAGACAATGTATCACTAGTGGATAATATTGCGAATTATACATATTCAACTAATGAAATCAAAGAACATAATTTTTATGCAGTGTTCAATGGATCCTCGGAGTATTATTCTAGTCAAAGCAGTAATTTAACCATTAACATTGTTAAAGACACTCCAATAATCAATGTAATCACAGGAGATATATATCAAAGCTGGTATACTGCATGTATAATTACAGACAGTCTTGGACGCCCATTAACTGGTAAAAATATAAATATAAAAGTTTCTCAGGATAATTCTACTTTTTCAAGTTATCCGCAAATAAGTGATGGTGAAGGAAAATCAAAACTTCAAATGAACGGGAATCCTTGCACCGTGTATTCTCAATACATTTTCACAGGAGATTCAGAATATACTGCTGTTACTGCTAATAAGACATTCATAATAAAATCTCCATTAACACAATCTAAATGTACTGGTACTATGATTAGTGGAAGTAATGCAGTACCTTATCGTGAATGGGTTGATGTGTATAGTAATTGTGATGATAATTATTGTAGATGTACCAATATCGCAACTAGTAGTGGTAGTTATAAACGTCCTGCTGCATTAACCGGAAGTGTGAATTTTAACCTTCCAGCTAATGCTACCGTGAAAAATTTAAAAGCTGATTGGAAAAGTCAACTTGTTAAATACACAAGTAGTAGTGGGTATGCAAGTATTGGTGCTCCAACAATTACTATTAGTGGTGATGGTTCAGGTTCAGCTCATACAAAAACTGGTGGAACTCCAGGTAAAGGCAGTTATGTTTCTGGAACCTTTAATTATTCAGGCGCAAATGCAGCTGGATTAAATGATGGGGTTAATGTGAAAGTTCAGTTCCCTGCAAATACTAGTGGGGAAATAGGGCAAATATATTTCATGGGTGTTAAGTTAACCGCAACGTATATTCCTGCACAGGAGGTAATATAAAATGGTTACAGTTGAAAAACATGCTCAAAGTATTAGCCAAACAAAAGGAGCATATAAAACTGAGAAATATTATCGTGAATGGACTAATTTAAATAATCTCAAAAGTGAGGATAATTGGGCTAGTTGTGGAGTTACAAGTAGCAATAATAATTACACTCTCATTGGAGGTAAAACTGGTACTTGGGATAGACCTAGTACAATTAGTTTTAAAAATTTTGGGTTTAATATTCCATCTCATGCAAAAATAACTCGTATTCGTGTAGGTTATACTCAACGGAAAAATCGTATTGGTGGAACGTATGGTGTTTTTGCAGCACCTACAATTTCATTATTAACTACAAATTATAGTAGTAAAGGATATGCTGTTCCAACAAAGAGTAAAAGTTTCGTTACAACTTTTAGTAATGTTGATATTTCACCATCTAAAATCAATAATGGTAATTTTGGAGTAAAAATTAATTACCCTGCAAATAGTAGTACAAATCCATCACAAATACAATTAAAAGATGTGTGGGTAGAAGTTACTTATACTGATTTTAGTTTTGGTATTAATTCATCTATACAGGTTTCTAATGAAAATTTATATATTGGTGATACTGCTGAGATTAATCTTTCATTAACTAGTAAAACGGGTAATATTGCTTCTTATACTTCTAATGTTAGTTTTACATTACCTCCAGGAGTTGTTTTTAAAGAAAAAACAAAAGGTAATGGTGCTTTTAATGTAAATAATGATATTGTAACTTGGCAAGGAAATTTCCAAAATACAAAAACTATTAATGTTAGTTTTAATGTTGTATTACAAACTGATGGGACTAAAACGTTCATTTTTAAAGAATCCACAACAAATACAACTTCTAAAAATATTTTGAAAGTTTTAGATAATTACATTGAATTATATGTTGATTATCCACCAATAATTAATGATTCAGATGAGACTGATGTTAGTATATCTGTTGTTTCAGAGAAAATAACTAGTAACTATTCTCCAGTGATTATTAGTTTTCCGGATATTTTCAATGTTACAGTAGTTATTGAAGAGGATAATATTATATTTGATGGGAATAATTATGTGTTTACACCTAATTTAATAGAACAAACTGTTGATGAAATCATATTCCGAGTCAATTGTTCTGTTTCTGGTAATCATACATTCACTACTGTTTTTGAGAATGTTACAAAAAATTATAATATTAAGATTAAAAATAGTGAATTAACAGTTCCTTTTTTCTCTAAAATCATGTTAGATGAAAAAATTTTAGATCGTTTAGGAGATGGGAGAACATATACTGTAAGTAGTGTATTTAAATTATTGCTTGATGAGGATAATATTAATCTTTTTGATCCATTTAATGCTAATTATCGTTTAGGTGTTTTTAACAGTGAAATATATGAGGATTTTACAGATTTAGATTATTTAAATTATACTTATTTCTCTGAATCTGTGAGTGAGCCTAATGTTGAAGAGGAGTTAAGTGTGGATTTTATTTATCATGCTGAATATCCTGTGATAATTGTTATGACTGGAGAATATCTTGAAGCAAATTCAAGAGCATTTAAAATACAATACACTTATCCTTGCTTGATGGAAACTGAGTTTATTGTGAATCGTGAATCTCCTGGACTGTTCCCATATCCTATAAAACAAATAAGTAGTATTGATGATTTTTGTGTTGCAAATGTTCCAAGCAACAGACGTACAAATTCCATCCGGGTGTATAATTTTAATATGTCTGGTTTAGAATTATCGGATAATGCAGTTATTCAAGGAGTTAGTGTTGATTTTGATGTTAATTGTGATTCTGAAGTTGCATTATTAATGAAATTAATTGTAAACAATAAAATTGGTCAAAGAAGTATTAATTTTAATTCCATAACTGATTCTCAAAATCTAGGTGGGGAATTTGACTTGTGGGGTCTTAGTTTCGATGATTTCATTGATGGTAATCTTGATGATTTTGAATTAGAATTAACATTACTGAATGCATTCAACTATGATAGTTACATTGAATTAAATAATCTTAGAGTAACATTTCATTACGTTGAAGTGCCTGAATCATTAGTGAAATGCTGGGTGAATGGTGTAGATGTAAGATATTATAATATGTTTCTTAATGATGTTAAAATTCCGTCTGGTACTGAAAATGAAGTGAAATATTTAGAGGTTAATGGAACAGATTCAACAGTGGCATATCGTAGTAGTATACAGAAAAAAAAAATTGAAATTGATTTTAGTGTTTTTGGTTGTGATATCACTGAAACTTCAAAATTCTTAGAACGTATAGGAAGATTATTTGCGAATGAACGTGATAAATTCAATAAACCTATTTTGAATACTATTGAATTTTCACATTATCCTGATAGAGTTTGGGAATTCCTTACTGAAGATGCAATTGATGCGGATTCAAACTCAGCCGATTATGATGGACGCATAAAATTAATTGTTCCGTCTGGTACTAGTACTAACAAAAATATGAATATTTCTAATGCATACGGTGTGAATAACAGTATTGCAAAAGTCAATCCTGAAATTTATGTTGTTGCATTAGAAAATACTGTAGTGATCACCGAAGACAAAAGTAATCAGGAATTGATTATTCGAGGGGAAAATATTGTTAATAAATTAATTCGAGTTGACTGTAGCAATCGTGAAGCATATATACTTGAAGACAATTCTGATAATACTGAAGAATATGTAAACATAAACATTACTCCTAATATCGACATTAATAGTGATTTTTTTGTTATACAGGGAGAGTATAGTTTCAATTGTAATAATACAGCGAATATACAATCTGTAAGATTTTTTGAGAGATGGTAAAAGATGAGTTTTACAATAGTAATATTGAACCAACAGGAAGAACCATTAAAATATCTTGATGCAGAGCAATTAGAGATAACGCAAGTTAGTGAAATAGGCGAATTACAGAGGATAACTATAACTTATCCTCTTGATACTATAAACATTAATCTGATAAGAGAATTGTTTAAAATAGGTAATAAGGTATGGGTTCCTGAAAAAAATGGTTTAAACGCTTGTTTGTATGTTATTAGTAATTCAATCAAATATGATTACTGGGATAAAAGTAGTGTAAAATTGGAATTGGAAGAAGTACTTGTTGAACTGAATTATGTTGAGTTATTTAAACAATATTCTGCTGAAACTAAAACAATTAACAGAACATTACTAGAAGAACAATTCGGAGATTATTTTAACATAGGCATTGTTGAATCATGTATGGGCAGTCGTGGAAATGTTCCATTAAATGGTACGATGACCAAATTAGGACTTTTAAGATATATTGAAGAAGAAACAAGTAATATTTTCTTAACAAGATACGAAAAAGACACAGAAAGCAATATCATACATAGATATCTTGATTTTGTACAACCCGGGCATGCTGGGAGCGAACATGATAAAGTTATTGATCTAAACTTCAATGCAGAAAATATTGAACATGAAATCAATGAAGCAGATACTTATAAAGCAATAGCTCCAGTATTGAGTTTAAATGAAATTGGAGGAACTGGTGAAATAACTCGTACGGATTTACAAAAAATTATTAATGAATGGAATAATCTTGTTGTTAAGAAAGGTGCTAATATTCCTATGATTGTTGAAAAATCAACTGATGAGAATAATAATGTTGTTGAAACTGTCACTGCATATTGGGCAGCTCCTTTTGAGAAAAGGGCTAATGAATTATTTATTCGTGATGATGTAGACACAGAAGTAGAATACAGTAAAATACTATCAAAAAGTGAAAACCCTACTGTGATACTCCCAAAGATAGGAACAATTCAAACATCAGAAACTAACAAATATGTTATCTATAACAGATGTGCAAACACTTTGATTGATAAAAGATACCCTGAGTTAAATATTGAAGTTGATTTAAAAGATATATCTCAATTAAAAGGAGATGATAATTTAAATGTGTATGATAAATTGTATGTGAAAGTACCAGGTTATTCAAAATTAATAAAAGTTCAAATTTCAAAAATTGAAAAAAATCCTCATTTGCTTGGAGAAACTAAAATTACTTTGGCGAATACTGATATTGGAACAAGGATTAATCAAAAAGCAACAATAATCTCTGCGAGTAATGCAACTATTAAAAAAGGAGGAGTTATTACTGCAGTACTTAAAACTGAAGATGAATCACTTAGTAATAAGTTATGTTCTATTAATATAACTAAACCTGAGGAGACTATAACCACTACAAAAAATGTTACTACAACTACTACTTCAGAACTTAAAGAAGGTGCTGGAGTTCATATATACATGAACACTGATAACATTAACAGTAAATCAAAGGATAAGAAGTTAATGAATGATATTGCAGGATATCTTAGAAAAAGAGGGTATAGTGTGACTGTTGGAGGTATTGGGCCATCAACACATTATAATGATATTTCTAAAGTTAAAAAGAATGGTATTTATTTTACATTGTATGGGGGGTTATGTGCAGGTACTCTTAAGGAACAATGTTATTCTGCTCATTTTCATTCTGTTTTGAAAAAGAGAAATGCTAAAATGGTTATTGGTTTTTATAATCGTGTGTTAACTGATAAGTTTCTTCCAAGAGCTCATGATGATAATTTTAGTCCGTCAAGTTTTCGTGGATGGAATAAGCCTAGAACTAACTTGTTGAATGCTGGAATTGGTATTGCAGAAGGCAAATCAGCTAAAGAAATCGCAAGTACTTTTCCAGGTTTTAAGAAAGGAATGTCAATTAAAACTACAACTAAAAAAACAACCACTCCTGTCACTACCACAACAACTGAAAAAGCAGTAAGTAAAACATACACTGCAAAGACAGATGCTGATGGGAAGTTTAAATTAAAAGTTAATTTAAATCCAGGGGATTATGTGGTTAATTTTAATTTTGGTGGGGACATTGAATACGGAGCAGTTAGTAAAGAAATTACATTAAAAATAAAATAAATGGAGAGTAAAGAATATGATTAGATTTAGTAAAAATGAAATGAAAAAAGCAAGTAGTCAATTAAGAGAAGGTATTAAAGAGAATAAAGGATATTTGTCTAGTATAACAATGACTGACATGTCTAGTAAGAAACATAAAATAAGTAAAAAAGAGTATATGGGTTTGTTTGAAGCTCAGAATATTTTTATTAGGAAACATGGTCGTTATCCTAACTATGTGACATTAAATTCAACAGCAAATAATCCATTGGTGATGGATTATCAGGATAATGCGTATACTTGTGGTCCAACTTCATTATCTATGGCTATTCAAATGTTGTTTGATTATGTATCTGAAAAGGAATGTGCAAAAGCAGTTAATACTATTATTGGTAGTGGTACATCTCCTTCTGATATGATGAGTGGTGCTAAAAAATTAGGGTATTCTTTAAAAAAGATTAGTCGTAATAAGTCTAGTGTTAAAGCACAATTAAGTATGGGTAAACCAGTTATTGCACATATTGACACTAAACCAGCAACATGTTTAGGATACAAGAATAATTATGGTCATTATGTACTTATTTATGGGGCTAATAGTACGGATTATTTTGTTGCAGACCCTACCAAAGGCTTAAAAAGATGTAAATTTAGTGTGTTGGATAAAGCTCAATTAGGTAGAAGTATTAATTATTATGGTGTGGGGATTTTATAAAAATTCTTTTTATAATTTTTTTATTTTTTTTACTACTTTTTTTATTAAATAATTCCTAAAAAAATAAGTTTAGATGAAGTGGAAATATTCTACTCCTACTTCATCATTATATTCAAATCTTAGGAATGCTCCTTGGGTATCTTTAAATAATACTGTTACTGTTTCGTTTCCTTGACTCCAACTATCATTATTTTCACTTTGTTTTAGTTCTGTCCATGTTATTGCTTTATCACCTACCATAAATAATGGTTGTTCTTGTATTACTTCAAGGTTTTCGTTTACTGTTTTATCTAATGTGTTTT
The DNA here is from genome assembly GCF_050872065.1 of Methanobrevibacter sp. Classification (GTDB taxonomy): domain Archaea; phylum Methanobacteriota; class Methanobacteria; order Methanobacteriales; family Methanobacteriaceae; genus Methanocatella. The sequence continues at coordinate 15,314 of NZ_JBNMGD010000001.1, read as the reverse complement.
CCAATAGTTCATTAATGCTTTTATAATTATTATTAGCTTTAATTAATTGCATTTGCTCTGCAAGTTCTTTTTTTATTTTAATGCTTGTGTATTCACTCATTTTTATATTCTCCCTAAACTGGTTTTATTTATGGGAGTATTATCCCACAAATAAATATTATTATGTCGATTATTAATAGTGCGATTATTAGTTTGTTTTCATGGTTTTTGTATATTAATATTGCTAAAATGATTAGTAATATTATGTTTATTATTTCGAGTATTGTTAACATTATTTTTTTTCTCCTATTGTTTTTTTGGTAAAAATTTAAATAAAAAAAATTATAAACTTTATAATTGTAGGGCGAGGGATTTATTTATCCCTCTTGTTTTTGTTTTGTAATATGGTTATTATCATTAGTAACCATGTTACTATTTGAAATATTATTGTTAACATTTCCATTTATGTTCTCACCTCCTTGTTTATTATATTGTACTACATAGTATATAAAGATTTCTATTTTTTATTTAAAAAGTAGGGACAATTTTAAAAAAACAATACAAATAAAACAAATCAATATTTATTTTTTCCGAAAAATCATAAACTATTTTAAAATAAATGTGTATAAATAATATATGAGGACATATTAAAGTACGATAAATTTATAATGCATATATTGATAAATATATAAATAATTTAATCTTATTAAAATTGGAGGAGAGTATTTGTCTAAACCTAATCAAAATCAACAACAAGAATATAGAAGAGTAAGAACACCTAAAAAAGGTGAAATTGCAGGAGTAGTTGAACAAATCATGGGACACGGAAAGTTAAAAGTTCGCTGTGCTGATGGGCATATGAGAATGACCAGAATCCCTGGGAAAATGAAAAAACGTATTTGGATTCGTGAAGGAGACGTAATCCTTGTAAAACCATGGGATTTCCAATCTGATGAAAAAGCTGATGTAATTTGGAGATACACAAAAACCGAATCAAATTGGCTTGAAAGAAAAGGCTACTTAAAAATGTAGTCTAACTACCTACTTTTTTTGATTTTAATGGATTCTAAAATAGCTAAAGCAGATGCAAAACACGAAAAAATACATTCCCAAAAAAGAAAAAAAGACAGCTCCGATAGAAAAGTGGGAAATGAAATTTTCGATAAAATAACATTGGAAACATTATATAAATTAGCTAATCAAGGATACATTGATATTTTAAACGGCGCTATAAGTACTGGAAAAGAAGCTAATGTACTTACAGGCATTACCGATGATGAAAAATTTATAGCAGTTAAAGTTTACAGAATTGCTACATCTGATTTTAAAAAAATGGATTATTACCTTAAAGGAGATCCAAGATTTAACCTTAAAAGTAAAAATAAAAGAAAAATTATCTATTCCTGGGTTACAAAAGAATTTAAAAACCTAACAAGACTAGAAAATGCAGGAGTTAAAGTACCTCATCCAATTACAAGTGCAAATAATGTATTGTTAATTGAATTTATTGGAGATGAAAAAGGAAATCCTGCACAACCCGTTAAAAACCACCCCCCAAAAGACCCTGATGAATTTTTCACTAAGCTTCTTGTAAATCTAAAATTATTTGTAAATGAAGCAAAATTAGTTCATGGGGATTTATCAAATTACAATATATTAAATAAAGATGAAGAACCTGTAATTATTGATGTTTCACAATCAGTTGTTTTAGACAATCCAATTTCAAAAGAACTTCTTGAAAGAGACATTAACACACTTGTTCGTGAATATACTAAGCTTGGTGTTAAAACTAGTTTTAATGAAATTTGGGAATACATTAATCCTAAATTTTAAATAACTTCAATTAAATAATTATTAATTAATTCTAATTTAAGAAAGGTGAAATTATGCCAGAAACAGATTATTTAAAAATACCTCAAAATAGAATAGGTGCATTAATTGGAAAAAATGGAGGAGTTAAAAAATCTATTGAAAATGCAACTGGAGTTATTCTCGACATAGACAGTGATGAAGGTACTGTTTATATCGAACCTGGCGAAAATATGGAAGATCCATTAGGAGTATGGAATGCAAACCATATTGTAAAAGCAATAGCACGTGGATTCAATCCTGAAGTTGCATTAAAATTAGTCAGTGATGATTGTTATTTAGAAGTAATTAGCTTACCACTATACATAGGTAAATCCAAAAAAGCCCTTGCAAGATATAAATCCAGAATCATTGGAACTGAGGGAAAAACACGTGAAATAATCATGCAAATGGCTGAAGTAGATATGGCAGTTTATGGAAAAACCGTTTCATTAATTGGTGGAATGGAAAACATAATGATTGCTAAAGAAGCTATTGAAATGATTTTAAAAGGTTCCAGACACAAATCAGTTTATGGATTCTTAGAACATAAAAAAGAAGATTTGAAAATGAAAGAATTCAAAGACCTTGTCGGAATCGAAGATGATAAAATCGAATTCAAAGATGGAATTGAATTTGATGAAAAAACATTACAGTAACATTAAATGTTACTACTTTTTATTTTTTTTAGATTAAAGTATTACTTTAATGCAATTTTAATACAACTATTATACTATCAATAGAAAACTATTATATACTGCAACAAACATATATAGATAGTGTAGTATAAATACCATATTTTCTACATGTTTTTAACTTATTATTTTATTAGATATTTATCCAAGTTAGATAGGGTAATGTAAAATATTACTTTTCAAATGCTCTCTAACTCCATTTAAATATAAAACATCACATAATAAATTAAAACATATAATTTTAGGAGGAAATTTTTTTGCCAGAACAAGATGTTGGAACCGATTGGAGAAATGATTTTAAAAACTTGACTCCATCCGAGTTCTTTAGGAAAAACAAGCAAATGTTAGGTTTTACTGGTAAAATCCGTTCATTAACTATTGTATTCCACGAATTAATTACAAACAGTTTTGATGCAGCTGAAGAAGCTGGTATTTTACCAGAAATAGATATTGAATTAAAAAGAGTTGACAAAGAACATTATATCTTTAGACTCAAAGATAACGGCCCAGGTATTCCTGAAGATTATGTAATGAGAGTATACTGTAGTATGTTTGCCGGATCTAAATTTAGAAACATACAATCCAGAGGACAACAAGGATTAGGTTGTAGTGGTTGTGTACTACTTTCACAAATGACCACTGGTAAACCTGCTCGTGTAATTTCATGTTATAAAGAAGACGGCAAAATCAAAGGAGTAAAAATGAAATTCCAGATGGATGTGCAAAACAACCGTGGAATTTTAATGGAAAGAGAAGATTATCCTGCTGAAAGTACAGGAGTATGCATTGAACTCCAATTTAAAGAAGTTTCATATTCCCTTGCAGAACAAGGTGCTTTTGAATACATTAGAAGAACCATGATTGGAAACCCTCATGCTAAAATTACATTCAGAGACCCATCTGGACACAAATACATCTTTAAAAGAGCTGCAAACATTGTCCCAATCCTTCCAAAAGAAGTATTACCTCACCCAAAAGGTGTGAGTGCTGATGATTTAATGACAATGGCCCGAAATACAGACAGCAGAAGATATAAAAGTATGTTAACATCATCATTATCTAGAATGTCCAACAAAAGAGTTGATGAAATTTCTGAGATTACAGGAATAGACATGAACAAACGCCCAAAAGACCTAACATTCCCTGAAGCAGAAGCTATTGTACACTGCTTTAAGAAAATGAAATTCATGGCTCCTCCAACTGATGGACTTATACCAATCGGATCTGAACAAATTGAAAAAGGTATGAAACAAATTCTAAAACCTGAATTCGTAGCAACAATTACTAGAAAACCTGTAACATATCAAGGTGGTGTTTCATTCATTATTGAAGCAGGACTTGCTTATGGTGGAGATGCTGGAAGAGTTGTAAAAGAACAGAGAAAATCTGAAATTATGAGATTCGCTAATAGAGTTCCATTAACATTCGATGCTGGAAGTTGTGCTATTACCGAAGCACTTAAAAGTATTGATTGGAAACGTTACGGTCTTAAAGACTTAGATAATACTCCATTGACTTTATTTGTGAACATTATTTCAACACAGGTCCCTTACCTTTCAACTGGTAAACAAAGTGTTTCACCAGAACCTGAAATCGTTCATGAGATTAGACAAGCATCTATGAAATTAGCTCGTAAACTTCAAAAACATCTTAGAGCTAAAAAAGCAGCAAAAGAAAAAGAAAAACGTTCAAAAGTATTCGAAGAATATGTACCGGTCATTATTGAAGAAGCAGCTAAACTCGGAGAAACTGGAATTCCAGAATATAATGAAGTTTTAGCAAAAGTCACTAAAAGGGCTCTTGCAGAATTGCTTGGTGAAAAAGTTGAAGAAGATGAGGAAGAAGAAGAATTTGATGCAATTATCATGGAAGAAGTTGATGAAAGAGGATATGCAGTTGAAAAAGGAGATAGTACTTTAGATAACTTCGTTGATGATGATGCTGATGATGAATTCGAGGATTAGGTGATTTAAATGACTGAAATAAAAGAAGATCAAAAAACACACAGGGAAAAAAGGAAAGAATACACCTACAATAAGTTAAAAGGATTAGGTCAGGAAATCATTGAAAACATTGAAAAACAAAAAGTTCCTTCAATTAGAGTTCCGTCCAGAGGTACTGGAAATATTGTTTATGATGATGCTAAAAGATATTATGTATTAGGTGACAGATACGGTAGAAGATCTTTAGGTAACGTAAAACAAATCAGGAAATTAGGACAAATGGTTTATGTTGCTAATTTCTGTAAGGACTTAGTTGCTCGTGAAAAAACAGCAACAATCAGGGAAATGTATTATGTGTCCGAAGGTTGGGGAATAAGTTTTAAAACACAACAAGAATCCAACATTGTTGGAGAAGATTTAGAAGTAACCCTCGGAACTACTCGTGAAGATTTAGGATTAATGCCAGAGGAAGATGGAGCATCCGTATATGGAGACATTACCTTATTAGATGATGGTGTTGAAATTAATGCTGCAAAAACTGGAAAATCTGGTTATACCATTTCACCTACTATCGATCAAGTAGAATTCTTAGATTGTGGTGTTGAAAGAGTTATTGCTGTGGAAACTATGGGGATGTTCCACAGGATGGTTCAAGAAAATGCTCATAAAAGATTCAACACATTAATTGTTGGACTTAAAGGACAAGCTGCTCGTGCTACAAGAAGATTCATTAAAAGGGTTAATGAAGAAATAGGATTACCTGTTTACATCTGTAACGACGGAGACCCTTGGGGATTCCACATCGCACAAGTAATTATTTCTGGAAGTGCTAAATTAGCTCACGTTAATCATGATTTAGCAACTCCTGATGCTAAATTTATGGGAGTAACTGCATCTGATATCATCAACTATGATTTACCTACTGATAAACTCAAAGATGTTGATGTAATGAGACTTAAAGAACTTTCTAAAGACCCAAGGTATAAAAGTGATTTCTGGCAAACTGAAATCAAAAAGATGCTTAAAATCGGTAAAAAAGCAGAACAGCAATCTTTCTCCAAATATGGGCTCGAGTATGTAGTAGACACATACTTCCCACAAAAACTTGAAGAATTGGAAAATTAAATTTTAATTTTCCTTCCTACTTTTTTTATTTTTTATCTGCAAAATCAATCGATTTATTCTTTTTCTATTTTGAACATAACTAAAAATTAAATCCCCCTTTCAAGCTAATATTTATATACTAAAAAATCCATATACCCTAATAGGTATAGGTAGTGTTATTTATGAAACAATGTATGGATACTGAAAATTTACATAGACGACTTAAAAAAATCATAGGCCAATTAAATGCTATTGATCGTATGATTGAAGAAGATATTCCATGTGAACAGATATTAATGCAGGTAAATGCATCTAAATCAGCTTTACATAAAGTTGGACACATTATTGTTGAAGGACACTTGGAACACTGTGTTAAAGAAGCTATTGAAGAAGGCGACGCAGATGAAGCTTTGGGTGACATTTCATCAATTTTAGAATATTATTCCAGACTTTAATTTTTTTTTTGAAATAATTATATACCCTAATGGGTATACCTATAATTAGAGGTTATGATATGAATTTAAAATTTAATAATGAAGAAAAAATTGAAATCATATTTATCCTAATATCAACAATCAGTTTAATTTTAGAATTCACATTATCCATTAATTATCTTTCATGGATTTCAATAATATTATGTGGAATCCCAATATTCAAAGAATGTATTGAAGGATTAATTACAGAATTCGACATCAAGGCGGATCTACTTGTTTCAATAGCAATTATTGCATCCATAATTATTGGAGAAACTTTTGCTGCTGGTGAAATTGCAACAATTATGGCAATTGGAGGATTCTTAGAAGAATATACTGTATCAAAAGCACAAAATAGAATCAAAGAACTTGTAAAAATGACTCCAAAAGTTACAACACGAATAAAAAATGGAATTGAAGAAACAATACCTATAGAAGAAGTAAAAATTGGAGATATCCTAAAAATACTCCCTGGAGAAAGCATCCCTACTGATGGAATCATTATTACAGGAAACACATCCATTAATCAAGCTACACTTACTGGAGAATCAATACCCGTAGATGAAACAACAAATGACGAAGTATATAGTGGGACTATTAATCTTTATGGTTCATTTACAATGAAAACAACAAAAATAAGTGAAGACAGTTCTATTCAAAAGTTAATTAAGCTAGTTGAATCTTCAAAACCTGAAAATGCCAATATTGTAAGAACCGCAGATAAATGGGCTACAATGATTGTTATAATAGCATTTACCGCAGCAATATTAACATATTTATTCACATTTGAAATAATAAGATCAGTTACAATATTAGTTGTATTCTGCCCTTGTGCATTAGTCCTTGCAACACCAACAGCACTTATGGCAGCAACAAGCAATTTAACAAAATATGGAATTTTAGTCAAGAATGGAAAATCCATAGAGGAATTGGCTCATGTTGATGAAGTCATCTTCGACAAGACAGGCACATTGACTCATGGAACCTCAAATGTAGTTAAAATAATCTCAAAAAATCCACATGAAATGATGTATCTTCTAGCATCAATTGAATCCAAATCAGAACATCCCATAGCAAAAGCTATCGTTAAATATTACGATAATGATAATTTAGCAGAAGTTGATGACTTTAAGATACACATAGGTAAAGGAATTACAGGAAAAATTGCTGGAACACGAATAATAGCTGGAAATAAAAAGCTGTTGGAATCTGAAAATATCCAACTAGATTCCTGTAACACTAAAAACAATGACAAAATAGAAATTTTCGTTGCAAAGGAAAAAAAGTTAATTGGGAGAATATTTCTTGCAGATACAATACGAAATAATGCAACATCAACAATCAAAAATCTGAAGAAATTAAAAATCAAAACAACATTACTTACAGGAGACAATGAAAACACCGCAAAATCAATTGCAAATCAAATTAAAATAAATAACCTTAAATTTAATTGTCTACCAGAAGATAAAATCAAATACATAACAAATGAACAAATAAGAAACCATAGAGTCGCAATGATTGGGGATGGGATAAATGACGCTCCATCATTGAGAAAATCAAATGTAGGAATATCAATGGGAAACATCGGAAGTGACCTCTCGATTGAATCATCCAACATCACACTAATTAATGACAATATAGAAAATATTCCACATTTAATCGAAATATCCAGAAAGACGATAAGAACAATCAACATAAGTATTGGATTTGCATTAACATTGAATATAATAACTATGATATTGGCCATTTTAGGAATATTAAATCCTATTCAAGGAGCATTAATACATAACATCGGATCAGTTATTGTCATTATCTATTCTGCCATATTGGTCAACTACAAAAGTTCAAAAATAGATTACAAAATTACTCTATTCGATTAAACAAAACTTTAAATATTTAATATTTTATAAGATAATTTATAATAAAAAAGGTGAATTATTATGAGCGAAAAAGAAATTAAAGTTGTAGGTATGCACTGTCCTTCATGTGTAAACGCTGTGGAATTATGTTTAAAAGATGTTGATGGAATCGATGATGCAAAAGCAGACCTTGAATCTGGAATTACTACTCTCACATTATCCAGTGACGTAAGCGATTCAGACATTAATGAAGCTGTTGAAGAAGCAGGATTTAAAGTAGAATAACTCCTCTTCCATTTATTTTTTACCAAAACTATCTCAATCATTAAAATACTATTTTTTACTAATATTTTTCCAATTATCATCTTCTCAATTATCAAAAATAATTTATATCTTCAGGATGATTACTGCAAGAATAAAAACTTGATAACATAATAAGTCACCTTTAGAATAATACCTCATAACAAATTATCCTCAATTATAATTTACCGATTTGTAAAACAAACTATCAAATTATAAATAATTAAAAAAACATAAATTATAACATAATAAAAATTATTGTAAATTAAAGGGATTAAAATGAAAACTGTTGCAATTAATGGTTATGGAACCATCGGTAAAAGAGTAGCTGATGCTGTAGCTGCTCAAGATGATATGAAAGTAATTGGTGTAAGTAAAACTAGACCAAACTACGAAGCAAGAACTGCAGTTGAAGAAAAAGGCTATCCTTTATACATTGGAATTCCAGAAAGAGAACAATTATTCAAAGATGCTGGAATCGAAATAGCAGGTACTGTTGAAGACATGATTCAAGAAGCAGATATTGTTGTTGACTGTACACCTGGAAGCATCGGACCACAAAATCTTGAAATGTATAAAAAAGCAGGCGTTAAAGCAATTTATCAAGGTGGAGAAGACCATGAACTAACAGGTCTTTCATTTAATGCTATTTCTAACTACGATGATTCATACGGCGCAGATTACACAAGAGTTGTATCCTGTAACACCACTGGTCTAACTCGTACATTATCTACAATTGATCCAATTGGAGATATCAAAAAAGTTAGAGCAGTAATGGTAAGAAGAGGCTCAGATCCATCCGAAGTTAAAAAAGGTCCAATTAATTCAATTGTACCAAATCCGCCAAAAGTACCATCTCACCACGGTCCTGATGTAAAAACCGTTATGAAAGACATTGACGTAACAACTATGGCATTACTTGTACCTACTACATTAATGCACCAACATAACATCATGGTAGAACTTAATAATGATGTAGAAACCGAAGAAATAGTTGAAGCATTAGAAAAACGTTCTAGAGTTCTTGTTGTTTCTGCTGAAGAAGGTTTAGGATCTACTGCAGAACTAATGGAATATGCTAAAGAGCTTGGAAGAAACAGAAATGATTTATATGAAATCCCAGTTTGGAGAGAATCAATTAATGTTGTAGGTAATGAATTGTTCTACATGCAAGCGGTACACCAAGAATCTGATGTTGTTCCAGAAAACATTGATGCAATCCGTGCACTTTTAGAAATGGAAAGTGACAACGAAAAATCAATTGCAAAAACTAACAAAGCTATGGGAATCTTCTAAATTCCCTCTTTTTTTACTATTTTTTAAATGATTTAAATGAAACATAAAGTACTTTTTGGACCTGCAGGAAGTCCTGTTGATTATAAAGGCCCAGCATACAAAGCTCCGAAATATATTTCAGAAGAGTGTCTTGACTCTTATGAATACCAATCACCTTATGGTGTAAGAATTGGAGAATCTTCCGCAAATACTCTAAAAGAAGAATCCGAAAAACATGATATTTTAATTTCAATGCATGCTCCATATTATATTAATCTATGTGCAAAAGAAGAATCAAAACTTGATAAAAGTATTGGTCATTTAATAGCCGCAGCACGTGCAGGCGAATGGATGGGTGCATATAGATTGGTATTCCACCCAGGAGCTTACATGAATAGAAAACCTGAAAAAGCAATGGAAATATCCAAAAATACTATTAACAGATTATTTGAAGAACTTGAGGTAGAAGGAATTGAAAAATTTACATTTGCACCAGAAACAACAGGCAAAAGAACACAACTTGGAAATGTAAATGAAGTTGTGGAGTTATGTGCAACTTTCGACCATTTTGAACCAACAATTGATTTTGCGCATGTTCATGCAAGAGGAAGAGGATTTTTAAATAAAAAAGAAGATTACAATTGTATTTTTTCAACAATCGAAGATAATTTAGATATTGATATTCTTCATTGTCATTTTACAACCATTGAATATAGTAACAGTGGCGAAGTAAAACATCATACTTTAGATGAAAATGATGAATATGGACCAAATATTCAGGACTTACTCTCTAATCTAATCGACAATGGATGGAATGCAAATATCATATGTGAAACTCCACTCCAAGATATCGATTCGATTAAAATGAAAAAACTATACGAACAAATGATTTAATAATCTTTTACAGAGTTTATTAAATCATTCATATTCTCAAAAAGACAATTAATCTCATCATTATCCTGATTATTAGAACTTAATTCATCAATTAAATCATTCATTTTATCAATGAATGTATGTAATATTTTGACTTTATTTTCAATACAAAAATATCATGATTTTCATTAATTGTCATATGACAATAGTTTAACATTTTATAAATACTATGATTTTCTCAATTTTAAAATGACAATTTCAGAATCAGTTCCCCATCTCATTGGAGTGTCCATTGAACCTACACCTGTTGTAACATGTAAATATTTACCTGATTTATTTTTAAATAATCCTCTATTATACCCAAACATCATATCAGAAAACCAAACTACTGGATAAAATTGTCCACCATGAGTATGACCTGAAAGCTGAATATCAAAACCTAATTTTGAAAATTCCCCCCAATAATAAGGAACATGATAATTTATAATATTAATTAAACTTGAGTTTAAGCAATTTTCATCCAATTTTGGAATGCTCCTATCACCAAAGCTAAATGTCAATCCAAATATACTTAAATCCCCAAATTCCTTTCTTTCATTGTCTAAAACAATAATTTCCGCATTTTTACAGGCCAATAGAACATTATCAATTCCAGGATAGAAATCATGATTTCCAGGAGTAAACACTATTGGCATTTCAACATCCTTAAATGCTAAAAAGTCATCAGGTTCAACAGTTGAAGAACCATCTGCCAAATCACCAGAAATAATGGCTAATTCACAAATGCCTTCAAGTTCCTTTAATTTTTTAGCTACTGATTTAATAGTTTTTTTATGACGTATAGATCCAAAATGAATGTCAGATAAATGTGCAATGTTAATATCTCTAAGTAAATCATCTATTTTTAATGTTTTTTCATTGATTACTAATTTATTGGCCTTGTAAAAATTATAAAGACCTAAAACAGGCACTATTAAAATTAAACCTAAAGTTACACTAAATAGTAACATCATGAATGTTCCAATTATATAAATAATTAAAATATCAATCAAAAACATTACAGACATCCACATCCAAATACCATCAACTGTTGTGAGAAATCTTCCAACAATAGTTGACTTTTTAGCTTCAAAAAACATTGGAATACAATGAATTAATCCAATTAAAACTGAAAGAATAATTAAATATACATCATTAAGTCCACCAAACAGAAGCAATAAATATTTCAATAGAAAAAATTGGAATATCATATAGAATGGAGTGATAAATATTACTCTTTTTGACCTAAAACTCATAACAACACCATATATTTATTATATCCCATCAAATATTTAAATAATTAAAACAAATGATAGACATATAAAAAAATATTGGAGGCGAGTGACTTGAAAAATGATAACAAAATAGCTGAAATTAAAGCAACTAATCAAAAGCAGCAAATGAAAAAAGCAGAAAGTAAAGAATGCGCTGAATGTATCATTTTAAAACCTGTTGGTTATCCATTTGAATTCAATCTAATGGATGAACATATTGAAATTACCAACAAAGAATTATTTGAAGAATATGCTCGTGAACAATGGATGGGATTAGTTGTAAAAGAAAATTCACATTTATTTGATCAAAAAATTATTCCCGATTATGGTTTTGAAGTTATAAAAGCAGAACCTAATAACTCAATAATCTCTGAGACAACTAGAATAAAACTAGTTACAGATGAATTAAAAAATAAAAAAGACAAACACGCATTTAAAACAGATGTGCATATTTCAGATATTGTCGGGCAAACAAATGCTAAAAATAAATTTAAAGTTATAACAAAATATTTAGAAAATCCAGAAAAATTTGGACCTTGGGCTCCTAAAAATATACTGTTTTACGGACTTCCAGGTACTGGTAAAACTATGATGGTTAAAGCAATAGCTAATGAGCTGGAAGTTTCATTGTATTTAATTAAAGCAACATCATTGATTGGAGATCATGTTGGTGATGGTGCATCTAAAATTCATGATTTATTCAAGAAAGCCAGTGAAAACTCACCATCAATAATATTCATAGATGAAATTGATGCAGTCGCACTTCATAGATCATTCCAATCCCTGAGAGGAGATGTTTCAGAAATTGTAAACTCCCTTTTAACAGAAATGGATGGAATTAGTGAAAATGAACATGTAATAACTATTGGTGCTACAAATAATCCTAGTAGTTTAGATTATGCAGTTAGGAGTAGATTTGAAGAAGAAATTGAATTCAAATTACCTAATGACAAAGAAAGGTTAGCTATTTTAGAAAATAATCTAAAAAGTATGCCGTTGGAATATGAACTTGATTTAGAAAAAATTGTTAAAATTACTAAAGGATTATCTGGAAGAGATATAAAAGAAAAAATATTAAAAACTTCTCTTCACAATGCAATTGCCAATGACTGCGATATTATTACCATGAAAAACATAGAGTATTCCATAGAATTAACTAAAATTAAAAATAAAGATGTAAAAGGAATGTTTGAATAAGTTAAACATTCAAATTAATTAAAAATATATTCACAAGCTGCAATTACTTCCTTGTTTTCATCTTTAGCAGCTTTTTTAACTTTTTTAGAAATATCATAAAAAATTTTGTTGACAATTGAATTTGTTAAATTATCCAAAACTTTAGTACTACCATCTACATTAGACAACTTAGCATTAGCTTTTTCTATCTCACGTTGCCTTATATCTTCCATAGATGCTCTTAAATTACCAAGTATTTCATCAACATCTATCATTTTAAAGGATTCTTGAAGTAAAATGAACTCTTCATTGATAATGTTTTCAGCTTCACCAAATTCCTTTTTTCTAAGACGAGTATTTTCATCAGCAATCTCCCTTAAATCATCAATATTAAATGATTTAACACCCAATTCCAAAACATCTTCAGAAATATCACGAGGATTTGCAATATCTACCATCATCACATTTTCATAGTCCATATCAATTCCTAAAAGACGTTCTTTAGTAATGATTGGATGCGGAGCACTAGTAGCACTAATAACTAAATCAGCAGTAGCTAAATATTTTTCCAAATCATTGAAAAGAATAGCTTGACCTCCCAAATCTTCAGCAAGTTGAACAGCAACATAAAAAGTACGATTTGCAACAAAAATAGCATTTAAATTCTTTTCGGCAAGTGCTTTAGCAACTAATTTGCCCATTTTTCCAGCACCAATTACCAAAACAGATTTATTATCTAGTGAACCAATATGTTTTTCAGCTAAATCAATAGCTGCAGAACCAATTGACACTGATCCTTTATTAATATTGGTTTTTTTCCTAACAACACGACCAACATGAATTGCTTTAGTGAAAATTAAATCTAGAACTTTACCACAATGACGGTTTTTCTCAGCCTTATGTTTTGCATCTCTAACTTGACCTAGAATCTGATCTTCACCTACAATCATAGATTCCAAACCAGAAGTCATACGCAATAAATGCATAACTGCTGATTGACCATAATCAATTACAATACTCTTATTTTCATGAGACAGTAAAACATCATCTTCGAGAATATTATTATTATGGATATAATACTCTTTTCTATTACATGTATTAATCTCAATATATTCACCAATAGAATATTTTTCCTGTAACTTAGTGAACAGTTCATCTATCTCATTTGCAATAACTTCCATTGATTGAATATCTGCAATTTTATGATCAACTCTTAAATTTAATATCAAAATAATCCCCTTATTAACTCATCAATATAATCCTTAGCTTCATTAACTTTCCCATTTTCAATCAAAATATTAATTTCTTCATCTGCCAATATTTCATAAAGACATTTCCTGCGCTCTTTTTGATTTTCAACAACATTTTTTAATTTACTTCTAGCATAATCTTGAAGTTCAATTTCTAAAATATCTTCTTCAGTGATTATTGACTGTATTTTTTTTCTAAGCTGGCGAGCCATTAAAGGACTTTTACCACCTGTAAAAATAGAAAATTCAATTCCACCAATGTTGAAACTTGTTGGGACAATCACATCCCCTTCCTGTGGAAAATCTGCACGATTAATAAGTTTACCTTTAGCAATTCCACAAACATAATCAGACAACTCCCGATCACCACTAGCTATAACAACCAAATCAGACCAATTAACCAATTTATTAACATCATTAGTGGAACATAAAATAGCTCCTTTAGATTCCAATTCATTAGATAATTTATTCCCTGCTAATTTAACATTAGCTCCATGGTCTAAAAATTTATTTGCACGCCTGGTTGCAACTTCACCAGTTCCTAAAATAAAAACATTCAAATTGGCTGTTTTCAAGTAAAGAGAAGTCCAATCCATTTTAATCAGAATTTTCAAGAGATTGTGCGCGTAAAACTTTCACAGCAGCTCTTAAGTCATCATTACATTCAGTTAAAACATTCATTGCTTCAAGTTTTGTGATATTAAATGTTTCAGCTAATGCTTCTGCTTTCTCATCGGGAGCTGGTTTTTCAACACCAACTAACCTTTCAGATAATTCTTTTTTTAAGTCTAAATATTCATCATGACTCATTCCCATATTTTTTAAAGTCATGTCTCTTAATGGGCAAGGTTTAGATGGTTTACAACACCATACAAGTGACCCAAAACAAGTCCCTGCTCCATCACCTAATCTAGTTTCTTTAGCAAATTGAGTTTTAATATCAATATATTCTTTAGGAGTTAAGTTAACTTCCTGTAATGCATTTAAAACAGGACATGGTTTAACTGGTGGACAGCAAAAAGCAAGCCCCCTAACATCTCCCCCTCTACAAATATGAGATGGCGCATCTTCCCAAGTCATAATAAACCTCCAATTCATTCTTCATTATTCGATTATCATTATAAAATAACAATATAATTTATTCTAACAATGAACATATATAAATCTTTTTTATAAATAAGGCTTATTTTAATAATGATTAAATTTTTAATATTTTAATTACTAAT